>DASWSI010000166.1:0-6221 GCA_036402715.1 Candidatus Limnocylindrales bacterium | reverse complement strand
GACGCCAAGTCCGCGGTTGCGCGCCGCGATCGCGTGCCGGAGGACGATCGCGGCCTCCTTCACCCCGAGCGCGGACGTCGGCTCGTCGAGGATCAGGACGCGGGCCCCGAAATACTCGGCGCGCGCGATCGCCAGCGTCTGCCGCTCGCCGCCGGACAGCGTCCCGACAAGCTGGTCCGTGTCGCGGACGTCGATGCCGATGTTCCGCATCTCCTCGCGCGCGACGTGCGATGCCTTCTTTGAGTCGAACCGGCGGAGCGGGCCGCGTCCGATCGTCGGCTCGTTGCCGAGGAAGAAGTTCCGGCTGATGCTCATCAGCGGCATCACGGACAGGTCCTGGTAGACCGTGGCGATGCCGGCATCCATCGCGTCGCGTGGCGATCCGAAATGGACGGGCTTGCCCTCGACGGCGAGCGTCCCGACGTCCGGCGAATGGACCCCGGACAGGATCTTGATCAGCGTGGACTTGCCCGCGCCATTGTCGCCAAGGAGGCAGTTGACCTCGCCCCCGCGGACCTCGAGCGACACGCCCTCGACCGCGACGACCGCGCCGAAGTACTTCGAGACCCCGCGCGCCTCGAGCAGCGGCGCACCGCCGGCAGGGGCGTTGACAGCGCCGCTCACCGCACCGCTCATCGCATCCCTCCCACGGCTCAGCGCAGCCCGGCGAACCGCCGCCGGATCCAGTTGTTCAGGACGACGGCGGCGAGCAGCAGCGTCCCGAGCGTAATGAGGTACCAGTCCGCGTTGATGCTCGCGAAGACGATGCCCTGCCTCGCCATGCCGAGCGCGAGGGCGCCGAGCGCGGCGCCGACGACGGAGCCATAGCCGCCGGTCAGCAGCGAGCCGCCGATCACGGCCGTCGTGATGGCGTCGAGCTCGAGGCCCTGGCCGCGCAGGATGTCCGCGGAGAAATAGCGGGTGCTCTGGATGGCGGCGAGGATCGCGGCCGAGAACGCCGTCAGCGCGAAGAGACTGATCTTCACCCGCGCGACCGGGACGCCGAGGTTGCGCGCCGCGGCGGGCGAGCCGCCGACGCCCGTGATCCAGTTGCCGAACTTCGTCCGGCCCAGGACGTACGTGCCGATTGCCATGATCGCCAGCCACCAGAGGATCGCGACCGTGAGCTCCGTGTTCGTGTCGTCGACCCGCAGGGGCAGGCTCCAGCTGAAGAGCGTCGCGGCCGGATCCCCGGCCATCGCGGATCGATCGATCGGGATGTACGTGATGACGGTCACGCTCGACGTCAGGACGGACGAGATTCCGCGAATGAGGAACAGCGTCGCGAGCGTGACGATGAACGACGGGAGCCCGGTCCGGACGACGATGAGCCCGTTGATCACGCCGAGCCCGGTGGTCAGGGCCATCGACAGGAGGATCGACAACCAGACCGGGAGGTGCCAGATCGTGACGCCGATCCCGATGATGATCCCCGCGAACCCGACGAGGGACCCGATCGAGAGGTCGAACTCGCCCGCGATCATCAGCAGCGCAACAGCCGTTCCGACGATCCCGACCTGGGCCGCGACATTGAGGTAGTTGAGCGTCCCGGCCGCGGTGACGAAGGCGAACGAGCCCTTCGCGATCGAGATCGCGAGGAACACGAGCCAGACGAAGACGACGATGAGGAGCGCCCCGGCCGCCGGTCGGGCGAGGACGCGCTGGAGCACCGAGACGCTTCGGAGGCGCTCGGATCCGGGGGCGGGACTCGCCTCCGCGGTTGTCGTCGCCATCGCTCCCTCCGGAGAAACGGGGAGGGATGCGGACGCTCCGCATCCCTCCGATTCGGCGCCGGGGTCCGACGCCGTTACGCGCCGGTCAGCGAAGGCCCTTCGCCGCGAGGGCGATGACGTCCGCCGCGTTGTCCTTCGTGACGAAGCCCGGACCCGTCATGACGAGCCCCTGGCCGTTGCCCGTCGGGAGGTTCCGCGTCTCCGCGTAGTTGACGAGGATGACGACCGGCAGATAGCCCTGGAGGAACTGCTGCTGATCGATGGCGAAGTCCATCTTGCCGTCCTTGATCGCGGTCAGGACGTCTGCGCTCAGGTCGAACGTGGCGAGATGGATCGGCTTGCCGGAAGCGGACACGGCCGCGAGTGCCGGGTTGGCGACCGTCGGGCCGAGGGTGAGGATGCCGTCGATCGTCGGGTCCGTCTGGAGGGCCGCGGCGATCGTCGACTGCATCCCGGCCGGGTCGGAGATCTTGCCGGTGAGAACCTTGCCGTCCGTCTTCCCGGTGAGGCCCGTGAAGAACCCGTTGCAGCGATCGGTCAGCGCCTTGTTGCCGACCTCCTGGTTGAAGCAGACGGCGTTCTTGACGCCGAGTGCCTTGAACCGCTCACCGGCGCCCTGGCCGGCCTCGAACTCGGTCTGCCCGACGTGGGCGAGGATGCCGAGTCCCTTGAAGACGTCCGAGCCGGAGTTCATCGAGACGACCGGGATGCCGGCGGCAATGGCCTTCTTGATCGAAGCCGAGAGTGCGTCCGGATTCGGGATCGAAACGACGATGCCGGTCGGCTTCTTGGCGACCGCGGCATCGATGAGCGCCGACATCGCCGGCATGTCGCTCTCCGTGCCCGGAGCGCTGTAGTTGACGGTCACGCCCATGTCGTTGGCCGCGGCCTTGACGCCGTTCCGGACGACGCCCCAGAACCCGTCCTGGGCCTGGCCGTGGGTGATGACCTCGATCTTGATGTCGCTGCGCTTGACGAGCGCACCATCGGGGCCGCTCCGAGCGCCGGTGGTCGTGCCGCCCGACGCCGGGGCCGGCGTGCCGGTGTTGCAGGCGCCGACCATCAGCGCCGCGGCGCCAAGTCCGGCGAGTAGCTTCCGAAACTTCACGTGTCTCATCTCCTCCATGCGTCGCGGCGAGAGCCGCGACCTCCTCTCAGAGCAGCGGGACGATGACAGCCGTCGGCGCGGTCCCAGCGGGACGCGGCACGACCCCCACCTCCTTTTCCTCTCGGCGGGATGGTACGGCGCCGACGCGCCCGAAAGAAGGTCCAACTTCGCGCAGCGGCCGCCGGCTCGTGCGCGCGGCGCGGATCACCGGGCGATCTCGTCGAGGCGGACGATCCGGTGCTCCTTCAGGGCGGTCGTCGCGGCCTCGGCGATCCGGAGGGCCTCGACGCCGTCCGCCGCCGTGCAGGCGCTGGGGATATCGCCGCGAGCGACCCGGACGAAGGCCTCGAACTCGGCGCGGTACGCGTCCTCGAACCGGACGAGGAAGTTCTGCCAGGCAGGTCCCGCCGGTGGGGGCACGCCGGGCTCGACGGACCGCATCGGGGTCTGCGGCCCGAGGCCCACCGAGACGCTGTCCTTCGATCCGAACAGCTCCGTCCGGATGTCGTATCCGAGCGGATCGTGCCGGGCGACCGTCATGACGGCGAAGGCCCCGCTCGCGAGCCGGAGCGTCGCTACGGCCGTGTCCACGTCCCCGTACTTCGCGAACACCTCGAACCCGCGGACGCCGCCGTCGGCATAGATCTCCGTGACCTCGCTGCCGGTCAGCCACCGAAGGACGTCGAAGTCGTGGATCGAGAAGTCGCGGAACAGGCCGCCGGACGCAGGGATGTACGACTCGTGCGGGGGCGCGGGGTCGTGACCCGCGAGGCGAACCGTGTAGATCGTCCCGAGCTCGCCGGATTCGACGAGCCGCCGCGCTTCGCGGTACCCGGCATCGAATCGTCGCTGGAAGCCGAGCTGAAACGGGACCCCGCTTCGGTCGATCTCGCCGGCCAGCGCGATGCTGTCGCGAAGGTCGAGCGCGAGCGGCTTCTCGCAGAACGTCGGGAGCCGGCGGCCGATCGAGGCGCGGATCAGCTCCGCGTGGGCGTTCGTGGCGGCGGCGATGACGACAGCGTCCGCGCCGTCGAGTGCGGCGTCGATCGATGGAGCGGCCGTCGCCCGGACCTGGCCCGCGACCTCCGCCGCGCGCTCGGCGACTGCGTCCGCGACGATCAGCTGATCCACGCCCGGCGTCCCGCTGAGCAGGCGGGCGTGGAGGGCGCCGATCCTGCCGGCGCCGATGAGCGCGACCTTCATGTTGCGTCCCCCCGATCGAGCTGCGATGCGGTCACCGCGACGCGGCGCCGAGCGTTCGAAGCGACGCCGCGAGAACGCGCCGCCCGATCGCCGCGGCCTCCGAGGGCGGCCCCCAGCTGCTGTCCTGCTCGACCATCAGCCAGCCGTCGTAGTCGCGAGCGGACAGGACGGACAGGATGCCGGCGAGATCGATCACGCCCGCGCCAAGCTCGGTGAAGAGGCGCGCCCGAATCGCCGCCGCGAAGTCCGGCAGGCGGCCGCCGCGGAGGTCCTCGAGGACGTGCCGGTCGACGTCCTTCAGGTGGACATGCGTGACCCGGTCGCCGTAGCGACGGAGCGCCGCAACGGGATCGCCTCCACCAACCGTCCAGTGGCCCACATCGAGGCAGATCCCGAGCGTCGTCGGATCGGTGACCGCGAGGAGCCGCTCGAGCTCGTCAGGCCGCTCGACGAATGTTCCGGTATGGGGATGGAACGCGACCGGGTGGCCTGCAGCCGCCGCCTCCGAGACGATTCGGTCGATCGCCTCGCCGAGCAGCCGCCACCCGTCATCGGACAGCTGTGGCGTGCCGGGCTGCATCGTCCGGCCGGACGCCTCGGAGCGGCCCGGCGATCCGTCGAGGGCGAGGACGAGCACCTCGCCGCGAGCCTCGTGGAGAATCGCGAGCCGCTCGAGCCCGATGTCGACGGCGTCCGCTCCCGGACCGTCCGGCGAGCAGGGGAGGGACGCGTAGATCTCCGCGAACCGGAGGCTTCGATCGGTGAGCATCGACGCGAGCGCGTCGCCACCCGGGAAGCCGTTGCCGAACTGCGTCCCCTCGTACCCCGTGCGCGCGATCTCGTCGAGGACCGTCGCGGCGTCGACCGGCGGCACGAGATCGGGTAGATCGACGTTGTTCCAGAGGATCGGGACGGTGCCGATCGATGCGCGCGGCAGGGCATCGCCAGGGCGCCGCAGCGCCTCCCGGAGTCGGGTCGTGTCGACGCGCGGGAGCTCCATCGTCAAAGCTGCTGCTCCTCAGCGCGGCCCTCGGCCTGCGCCGCTCTCGTGTCGGGATGCGCCTCGGAGATCGGGACATCCCACCAGCCCGTCTTGTCCGGCCCCGCGCGCTCGAGATCCCGGTCGACCTTGATCGTCACGACGGACGGACCGCCGGAGGCGAGCGCCCGGCGGACGGCCGCGCAAACATCGTTCGGATCCGTGACCAGCTCGGACGGCAGCCCGAATGCCTCGCCGACGGCCCGGAAGTCCGGCGAGTACAGCGCGCCCTTGCGGCGGAAATCCGTGACCGCCGACCGGCCGAAGAACGCGTCCTGGCCGCCCTTGATGCTGATCCAGCCGGAGTTGTCGAGGATCACCTGGCAGACCGGCACGTCGAGCATGGCCGCGGTCGCCAGCTCCTGCATGGACTGGAGGAAGCTGCCGTCGCCGGAGATCGAGAGAACCTGGCGGTCCGGATGCGCGAGCTGGACGCCGATCGCCGCCGGAAGCTCGAAGCCCATCGTCGAGAATCCGCCCGACGTGATGTGGGTTCGCGGCTGTCGCGTCACCCAGCGCTGCTTGACCATCCCCTGCGGGAGGCCGGCGCCGGTGACGACGATCGCGTCGTCGCTCGTCGCCGCCTGGATCTCGCGGACGGCGCGTGCCATCGTCATCGGCGTCGCGGTCGCGCCCGACTTCACCTCAACCCGCTCGAACCAGGCGGCCTTGCGGCGCTGGATCTCCTCGAAGTACGTCGTCGTCCGGTGATCGCCGCCACGCCGAGGCCCGAGCGCGGCGAGGAGATCGTCGAGACCGGCTCGTGCGTCGCCCACGAGGCCGACGGCGACGGGGTAGTTCTTGCCGATCTCGCGGGCGTCGATGTCGAGCTGGATGAGCTGCGTCGGCGGGATCGAGAACGTGACGCCCTTGCGGTACGAGGACGCCGACCAGTCCGTGAACCGGCAGCCGACGGACAGGAGGACGTCCGCGCTCGCGGCGAGCTCGTTGCCGCAGCTCGACGCCGTGTCACCGACCGTGAGCGCTGCGAGCTCGTGCGTCTCATCGATCGCGCCCTTGCCGTTCCACGTCGTCACGACCGGCGCGGCGAGGCGCTCCGCGAGGGCGGTGACCTGGGCCGCAGCATCGGAGCCGATCGCGCCGCCACCGGCGACGATGACCGGGCGCGTCGCGCCGG
>DASWSI010000165.1:0-3573 GCA_036402715.1 Candidatus Limnocylindrales bacterium | reverse complement strand
CGACGATGCGGCCGCTGCGGCAATCGCCTCGTCGATCGCGCGTTCCACGACGGCCATCGCGAGCTCGACCGTCGTCCCGTGGATATCCCCGCACCCGAGCACGCGCGCGGCTCCGACGACCGTGCCGTCGCGCTGCGCCACGAGGGCGATCGTCTTCGTGTTGCCGCCGTCGACGCCGAGAAGGAGCGGCTCCACTCAGGCCAGCAGTCGGGCGGGGAGGTAGGCCTTGTGCGCTGCGGCCATCTCGTCGTACAGCGCCTCCGCGGTCGTCAGCGACAGCACGAGCGGGTGGCTCGCGAGCGCCGCGATGCCGTCACGACGCGTCCCGGACCAGGCCGCCTCGGCCGTCAGCGCCTGGTACTCGCCGAGCATCTCGATGAGGCCGCGGACTTCGCGGCGGAGGGGTGGTTGCGCGATCGGCGTCGCGCCGGTCCGGTCGACACGCGCCGGGACCTCGACGACGAGGTCGTCAGCGAAGCCGGGCATCGAGCCACGATTCGGGACGTTGACGGGCCACGTCTGGCCGAGGTCGTTGACGACCGAATCGATGACGTCGATCGCGAGCTCGAGCTCGAGGATTCCGCCTCGGGATCGCGCGGGGTCGAGGACCGGTTCGGCCGCCGCGGCCTGCTCGCGGTAGTGCCGCCAGTAGTCGTCGACCTCGGCCATGATGTCCTGCGCCCGCGTCGTCCCGCTTGCCGCCGCTTCGGCCAGCGCCTCGTCGCGAAAGTAGTAGTAGTCGAGATAGTCGGACGGCAGCGACCCCATCGCGGCGGCGAGCTGGAGCAGGCGCTCGCCGCGGACGCTCGTGTCGCGTTCGCTCCGCGGCCGCGCAGCAGCCTCGCGAATCAGCGGGATGACGTCCTCGCCGTCGTAGTCGTGCTTGACGGTCCAGCCGGTGTGGTTCAGCCCCACGAGCACCGCGTCGAGGCGGGCGGGATCAAGGCCGGCGCTCCGGACGATCGCGCGCGGGAAGTAGATCGGGCCCTCGCACAGCGAGATCGTCGGGATGTCCGTGTGGTGGGTCACTGCCTCGGAGACGATGTTGACGGGGTTCGTGTAGTTGACGAGGACCGCGCGGGGACAGACGCGCTCCATGTCCGCGACGACGTCGCGCATGACGTTGATCGACCGCAGCGCCATGAAGAAGCCGCCGGGTCCCTGCGTCTCCTGGCCGATGACGCCGTGCTTCGGTGGGATGCACTCGTCGAGGTAGCGCGCCTCGAAACCGCCGGGGCGGAAGCTCGTCAGGACGACGTCGGCGTCGGCAAGACCGGCGGCGCGGTCGGTCGTCGTGGTGACCCGGATGTCGACGCCGCGGGCGCGAGCCATCCGTTCGGTGATCTCGCGCACGACACCGAGCCGGTCCGGGTCGAGGTCGACGAGGACGACTTCCGAACCGGGGAACCGCGCGCCGCGCTCGACGAGCGACGCCATCGTTCCGGGCGCGCGGGTGCTGCCGCCGCCGATGTAGGTGAGCCTGATCCGCGCCATCGCGCGGAATCATATCGTCAGCCCTCGCCGCGGCCCTCGGAGCGCTCGACCGCGCGTGACCGGCGATCGATGAGCTTCGCGACGAGCGCCGTCCAGCCCGTCTGGTGGCTGGCCCCGAGTCCCGCGCCTGTCTCGCCGTGGAAGTACTCGTGGAACAGGACGTGGTCGCGCCAAAGTGGATTGGCGTCGACTGGCGCCGCGCCGGCCGCGGGTCGCCGGCCCTCCGCATCCCGAGCGAACAGGCCAATGAGCCGCCCGGCGAGATCGTCGGCCGCGTCGAGGAGCGTGCCCGTCGCGCCGGACCCCGTGGGCAGCTCGATCCGGAAGTCGTCGCCGTAATAGTGGTGGAACTTCTGGAGCGCCTCGATCAGCAGGTAGTTGATCGGGAACCACACTGGGCCGCGCCAGTTCGAGTTGCCGCCGAACAGGCCGCTCCTCGATTCCGCCGGCTCGTAGCGGACCTCGTGCCGCTCGCCGTCGATGTCGAGGACGAACGGCGCGTCGAGGTGGGCGCGGCTGAGCGAACGGACGCCGTGCGGCGACAGGAACTCGTTCGGGTCGAGCATCCGATGCAACAGCAGCTTCATCCGGTGGCCGCGGACGAGCGCGAGAAGCCGCCGCTGCCCGACGCCGGGCTCCTCCCACCGCGAGACGAGCGCAGCCAGATCGGGGCGATTCCGAAGGAACCACGTCATCCGTCGCGCGAACATCGGGACCCGCTCGAGGACTTCGGGCTCGATCGTCTCGACCGCAAGGAGCGGGATGAGTCCCACGAGCGACCGAACCTTCAGCGGGATCTTCGTGTCGTCAGGGAGATGGAGGACGTCGTAGAAGAACCCATCACCTTCGTCCCACAGCGGGATGCCCGCGCCGCCGATGTTGTTCAGGGCGCCCGCGATGTAGAGGAAGTGCTCGAAGAACTTCGTCGCGAGGTCCTCGTAGACGTGGTTCTCGCGCGCGAGCTCGAGAGCGATCTGCATCATCTGCAGGCTGTAGAAGCCCATCCACGCGGTCGCGTCCGCCTGCCCGAGGTGCTCGCCGCGCGGCAGCGGTGCGCTGCGGTCGAACACGCCGATGTTGTCGAGTCCCAGGAAGCCGCCCTGGAACACGTTGTGGCCCTCGCGGTCCTTGCGGTTGACCCACCACGTGAAGTTCAGCATCAGCCGGTGAAAGACCGTCTCGAGGAAGTCGCGATCCGGCCGCCCGCTGACGCGGCGATCGATCTTGTAGACGCGCCATGCCGCCCAGGCATGGACCGGTGGGTTGACGTCCGAGAACGACCACTCGTAGGCCGGCAGCTGACCGCTCGGATGCATCAGCCAGTCGCGGGTGAGGAGAACGAGCTGCGCCTTGGCGAACTCGGGATCGATGAGCGCGAAGGGGATCGCGTGGAACGCGAGGTCCCAGGCCGCGAACCACGGGTACTCCCACGAATCGGGCATCGACATGACGTCCGCCGAGTTGAGCTCGCGCCACTCGTGGTTCCGGCCGCTCGCGCGTTGCGGCGGTGGCGGCGGACCGGCCGGGTCGCCATCGAGCCATTGCCCCACGTCGTACAGGTAGTGCTGCTTCGTCCAGACGAGACCGGCGAACGCCTGTCGCTGGACCTGGCGTTCGTCCGCGGTGAGGGCCGCGGGCGAGACGGCGGCGTGGAACTCGTCCGCCTCGGCTCGTCGTTTGGCGATGACCGTGTCGACGTCATCCATCGCGGTCTCCGCGCTGCCGCTCGCGAGCCGCAGGTGGATGACGCGGGTCTCGTTCGCCGCGAGGGTCCAGGAGAAGTGCAGCGCGCCCTTCGTTCCGCCGGCGGCCGCGTCATTGAGCGACGACGGATCGCCGCGAACGATCGCGTCGTGGAACGCGTCCTTCACCCCGCGCCGCGGCGGTCCGACGCCCCAGAGCCGCGCGGCGTTCGTGTCGTTGTTGGTGATGAGCACTTCGCCGCCGTCGCGGCTCGTGAGCCGGTACGCGCCGAGCGAGTGGTGGTCCGCGTCCAGGGCGACGCCGGGCGGCGTGGCGCCCCCCGATGCCTGGTTGTCGCCGCCGAGCCCGTCGCCATTCGCCGGCCGAATGACCGGC
>DASWSI010000164.1:0-12615 GCA_036402715.1 Candidatus Limnocylindrales bacterium | reverse complement strand
GCGGATCGCGAGGCTCGAGAAGAAGTACGCGAGCATCGCGCCGATGAGCGCGGCGACGAAGACGTTCACGTCGGCGAGGTTGACGGACGTCAGGAGCGAGCCCGCAGCGCGCGTTCCGGCCTCGATCTGCCGGCCGAGGATGAGGTTGACCTTGTCGATGTACGCGCTGAACAGGAGGAATGCGGCGAGCGACGCGGAAGCGATCGCGTAGCCCTTCGTCAGGGCCTTGGTCGTGTTGCCGACCGCGTCGAGGCGGTCCGTGATCTCGCGGGCGCCGGCCTCGGAGCGGCTGAACTCGGCGACGCCACCGGCGTTGTCGGTGATCGGGCCGAACGTGTCCATCGCGAGGATGTATGCCGTCGTCATGAGCATTCCCATCGTCGCGACGGCGGTCCCGAAGATGCCACCCACGTCCCCGCCTTGCGCGTTCGTCAGGTGGGCCTGCGAGCCGAGCCAGTGCGACGCGATGAGCGCGAGGCCGATCGTGATCGCCGTCACGAACGTGGTCTCGAAGCCGACCGCCATGCCGGAGATGATGTTCGTCGCGGGGCCGGTCTTCGACGCCTCGGCGATCTCACGAACGGGCCGGAACGTTCCCGCCGTGTAGTACTGGGTGATGTAGACGAACGCGACGCTCGTCGCGAGCCCGACGACGCCGGCGAAGAAGAACCACAGCCAGACGGGGAGCCCGTTCGCGCCGTTCGCGCCGTTCGTGTTCATCATCACGTTGGTCGTGATGGCGAGCCCGACGACGGACAGCGCGGTCGTCACCCAGTACCCGCGATTCAGGATGTTCATCGGGTTCTCGGTCTCGTTGCCGCGAATGAAGAACATCGCGACGATCGTCGCGAGCAGGCCGAAGGCGCGGACGACCAGCGGGAAGAAGATCCATGCCTCGGGGTGCGGCCAGCCGCTGGTCGACGCGATCGTGTACGCGGCGACGCCGAGGATCATGGCGCCGATGTTCTCCGCGGCCGTCGACTCGAAGAGGTCCGCGCCGCGACCGGCGCAATCACCCACGTTGTCGCCGACGAGGTCCGCGATGACGCCCGCGTTGCGCGGATCGTCCTCCGGGATGCCGGCCTCGACCTTGCCGACGAGATCGGACCCGACGTCCGCGGCCTTCGTGTAGATCCCGCCACCGAGCTGCGCGAACAGCGCGACGAACGAGGCGCCGAAGCCGAAGCCGACGATCAGGAACGGCGCATCGTGCGTGGCCTGCCCGCCACCGAGCCCGCCGTACGCGGCGAAGATTCCCCACACGCCGAGGAGCGAGAGGGCGACGACGAGGAAGCCCGAAACGGCACCGCCGCGCATCGCCACCTGGACGGCCTCGACGAGGCTGCGGCGCGCGGCGGCCGCGGTCCGGACGTTGGAGCGGACGCTGACGACCATGCCGATGATCCCGGACGCCATCGAGCACGCGGCGCCGACGAGGAACGCGATACCGGTCCGGACGCCGAGCTCCGTCCCGAAGACCTTCGTGTCCGCGACCTGCTGCGTCTCGAAGATCGCGATGACGAGGCCGATCACGACCGCCCCGACGAGCGCGAGGATCGCGATCGTCGTGTACTGCCGTCGGATGAATGCGTCGGCGCCCTCGCGAATCATGTCGCCGACGTCCTGCATCGCCTGCGGACCCTTGTCGCGGCCGAGGACGTCGCGGGCGAGGTAGATCGCGAAGAGGATCGCGGCGAGGCCGGCGATCGGGATGATCCAGCGGAGCGCGTCGGCGTTCATTGGTGTGTGCGGGTCCTCCAGGAAGGCAGTGGGCTCCCCGGCGCCGGGACGCGCGCCGCCAGCGGGCGGTCTCGGGGAAGGATCACGCGGGACGGGACATCCCGATGCACTCGGGGATGAAACCTTTCAGGCGGGCCGGAGTGTAGCAAGCGCCGCGAGCGCGGGTCAAACGGCGGAGGGACCGCACTTATGCAGTCGACCGCTCACGGCAGCCAGCGCGGATACGCCCCGTCGGCGGCGAGCGGCAGGAGCTTGCCGGTGGCCGGATCGACGACCCAGATTCCGGCCGACACATCCGGCGCATCGCCTCGAACGCGGCCGAACAGGATGGACCGTCCGTCGGGCGAGAAGGCGGGCCAGCGATCGCTCACGTCCGACGCGGTCGTGAGCGACCGTCCCACCGTGGCGGCGTTGGGGCGTCCGACGGCAACGTGGGTCGCGCCGTTCACGTCTCGCACCAGGAATGCCGCGACGCCGTCGCTCGACGCCGCCACGGAGCCCGTTGCGGCAGCGCCGCGTGTGACGCCTCCGTCGATGCCCACGACGTAGACCGAATCGGATGTCTCCCCGGCGCGGCGTCCGACGACGACGAACTGCGTACCGCTCGGCGACCACGCGGGACCCGCCGACGCGACGATGCCGGTATCGACGACCGCGAGGTCCGGGTCCGCGGGCTTGAGATCGACGAGCTCGACGGCGCCGCTCCCGGTCGTGACCAGGACGTGCCGGCCGGTCGCGTCGAACGCGGCGCGCGGCGCCCACGCCGGCGTCCCCTCCCCCGCCGAGATCCCGTCACCGGGGAGCAGCGACGATCCAAGCGGCGGGGCACCGAACTGGAGGACCTGCCGTTCGGCGGGCGCGCCGTCGGCAACCGGGACGACCCAGTACCCGAGGTCCGTTCCGTCTCCGCCGCGGCGGCCCACGAGGAGCGACCGCCCGTCCGGGCTGAAGCGCGGCGCGTATTCGAAGCGCCCCGCACCCGTCGTCTGACGCTGATCCGTCCCGTCGATCCGCATCGTCTGGATCGTCCCGCCGGCGGACCACGCGACCCGCGACCCGTCCGCGTTGAAGTCGAAGCCGGCGACCGGCACGAGCCCGGTCGTGAGCTGGCGCGGGTTCGAGCCGTCCGGGTTCATCAGCCAGACGTCGCGGACGCCGCCCCGCGCGGACAGGAACGCGATCTGGTTCTGGCCGGAGACCGTCGGCTGCCCGGTCGTGAACGTCCATGTCCGCCCCGCGGCGACCTGCGACGGGGCGCCGGGCCGCGCGACGACGGACGCGAGGGTCACCGTATAGGTCGTGTGCGCGGCGAGTGGACCGGACGGCTGGAAGAGGAGCACCTCTCCCCCACTCGTCGTGCTTCCCGACGGCTCGGGTCGCGGCGTGGCGTCCGCCGGCAAGGCGACGATCCTCGTATCCCCTGACACAGCGGGCGTGATCCGGATCGCATCCGTCACGGACGCCGGGTCGATCGTGCCGTCGAAGACGATCGCGATCGGGGCGCGGACGCTGACGCCGGATACGCCGTTGGCCGGCGTCGTCGTCCGGACGCGCAACCCTGCGGCGACCGTGGTGAATCGGGTCGTGAACGGCGCGAGGAGCCGGCTGCCGTCCGTATCGGCCGCCGTCGTCTCGATCGTCACGTCGTACGTCGTGCCGAACTGGAGCGGGCCATCGAAGGCGAGCGTCAGAACCGGGCCGCTCCAGGCCGGCCGGATCGCCGCCGTCGGCTCGACCCGGATCGCGCTCTCCACCGAGCGCGTGTCCATGAGCCGGTCGAACGTCACGGTCAGCGACCCCTCGACACCGACACCGTCCGCGCCGTCGGCGGGATCCGCCTTGACAACGACCGGCGGGCCGACCGTTCGGAACGCCCAGGCGTCGAGGCCCGTCGTCGCGGCGTTGCCCTCGAGGTCCTCGAACCCGGGATCGACGTAGACGGCAAATGCCGTGTCCGGTGGTAGCTTCGCGGACGGTGTGAAGATGGCGATGTTGCCGTCCCACGACAGCGTCCCGGCGACATACGGGACGATCCGAAATCGACTCTCCACCGAGCCGGTCCGCACCGGCTCGCTGAACTCGATGTCGATCGCCGTCAGCGTCTGCGCGCGGCCGGCATCGCCGTTGGCCGTGGCACTGAGCGAGATGCGCGTGATGCCGGGCGCGCGGCGGTCCACCAGGGTGGCGTTGTAGAGGACGAGGCCGAGCGCGATCACGGCGACGAGAAGGCTTCCCAGCGAGATCAGGCGGCGGCGCAAACTAGCTCCGCGCCGGGCTGGGAGTCACGGGGCGGGACGATAGCACAGCCCCTATACTGCCGACCTTGTGAGTCAACGCCCCGCGCTCGGGTGTCTTTTCGAGATCGTCGAGACGCTCGTTCTCACCCTCGTCATCTTCCTTGTCATCCAGACCTTCATCGCTCAACCGTACCGGGTCGAGCAGATGTCGATGGAACGGACCCTCGAACCGAACCAGTACGTGCTGGTGGACAAGCTGACGCCCCGATTCGACGCCTACAAGCGAGGCGACATCGTGGTCTTCAACCCGCCCGCGGCGTGGACGCAGCAGACGAACACGCCGTTCATCAAGCGGGTCATCGGTGTCGCCGGCGACAAGGTCGAGGTCCGCGACGACGGCAACGTCTACGTCAACGGCATCGCGCTCAAGGAGCCGTACCTGTTCCAGGCGAACGGCCGGGCGCAGCCCACGGTGACCTCGGACCAGTCGAGCTGGGCCGTCCCTGACGGCGAGCTCTTCGTCATGGGCGACCACCGCGAGAGCTCCGCCGATTCCCGCGCCTTCGGGCCCGTTCCCGTGAAGGACGTCGTCGGCCGGGCATGGCTCCGGTACTGGCCGTTCGACACATTCGGTGTCCTCCAGACGCCAACCCACCCGGAGCTGCAGACCTCCGCTCCGTGAACTTCGGCCTCGCGGCGCTCGCGGTCGCGGTCGTCGGCTGCGGAGTCATCGCGGTATCGGCCCATGAGTCGCGGGTCGCGGTCCTCGGCCTCGTCCTCTGCGCGGTGATCGCGCCACTCATCGGAACGGAGCTGCCGACGCCGCTCGTCCTGTCGGCCCGGCTCGTCGCCGCGATCCTCTCGGGGTACGTGCTCTGGATCGCCGTCCGCCACCAGCCGGCGACGCGCGGCTCGCGGATCGGGTGGCCGGCGGAGGCGCTCGCGGCCGCGGCGGCCGCGGTCGCGGGCTACGGGGCCGCCGGGTTCATCGGTCCCGCCGCGGGCCCACGGGAGGCCGAGGCGGTCGCGTTCGCCCTCGGCTATCTCGCGCTCGGACCGCTCCTCGTCGAGCGTGACGTGCTGCGTCTCGCGATCGGGCTCGTCGTCATCGTCCTCGCGGGGAGCATGGCCCGGCTCGCGGTCCAGGGCACGTCGTCGCAGCTCGAGCAGCTCGTCCTGTCCGGCGTGACCGTGGCGGTCGCAGGCGCGGCGGCAACCATCGCGGCACACACCGTGCGCGCGAGCCGCAGCTTCGAGGTCGCTCCGCCGGCGCGCGGTGGGAGCGGCCGGAGCAGCGGGAGCGCGCCGCGCGGCGACCGGGCGCCGGAAACCGCCCGACCGGGTCCGAGCGGGATCGTCACCGGGCGGTGAGTCTCCTCCCGTTCCTCGTTGTCGCGTTCGGGGCGGGGTCGTTGTCGCTCCTCACGCGGCGGGCCGAGCGGTCGTCCGCCGCCATCGGGCTGGTGGGGCTCGCGGCAGCGGGCGTGCTCGCGACGTTCATCGGCACGGATCCGCCACTCGGCGTCGCGGGCGGCGCGATCGCCGGGACGACGTTCGCACGACTCTTTCTCGCGCTCGGCTGCGTGACCGGCATGCTCATCGTCATCGTGGGGCTCGCGACGACGTGGCCGCGAAGCCTGCCGGGGGCCACGTTGATCGGCCTCGGCGCGGCCGGATTCGCGCTCGGCGTCAGCGACCCGGGGATCGCGGTCATCGCGGCGACGGGGGGCGCGGTCGTCGGAGTCCTCGTGACGCTCGTCGCGCCGGTGACCGAGCGGCGGCTCGTCGTCGCGGTCCGCGAGCTGCGCGCGCTCGTCGTCGCGGGCGCGCTCGCGATCCTTGCCGGCGCGGTCGTTGTCGGGCCGGTCGGTGCCGCGCGGGCGGATCCCGCAATCCTCGGCCTCGGTTACGTCGCCTTCGCGTCCGCGGCCGCGATCCGGTTCGGGGCGATCCCCTTCCATCTCTGGGCCGCACGGGTCGCGGACGCGGCGCCGGAGGTTGGCCTGCCGCTCGTCATGGCCTGGGGTCCGGCCGCGTTCCTGGTGATCGCCCTCGCCTGGACGAACGGCGCGGTCGCGGCATCGCGCGAGCCGCTGGGGCTCGAGCGCGGGCTCGTCGTCGCGGTCGCCGCCGCATCGGTGCTGCTGGGGACCGCCGCCGCGCTTCTCCAGGACGACATCGAGCACATCGTCGGCTACTCGATCGTCGCCGACGGCGGGATCGCGCTCCTCGGCCTCGCGGCCCTCGATCCCGCAGCCTGGGGCCCCACGCGGACATGGCTCCTCGCGCTCGTCGTGACGAAGACGGCATTCGCCGCGTGGGCCGCGGCGATGGCCGCCAGGTTCGGGACACGGCGCGTCCAGGATCTGCGCGGCTGGGCGATCCGCGCGCCCGTTCTCGCGATCGCCCTCCTGGCGATCGTCATCGCCGGCGTCGGGTGGCCCGGGATGGCCGCGTTCGCCGCGCGGGCGTCGCTCGTCGGACTCGTGCTCCAGGGTCCAGCGGCGGCGGCGCTCCTGCTGGGTGCGTTCGCGAGCGTCCTCTACTACGGGCGGCTCTTTGCGGTCGGCGTCGCGCGGTCCCAGACCGTCGTTCCCGTCGCGGCTGCCGGCGCCGCGTCTGGCCGCGCGCCGCAAGGATCGGATGACGACGTTCCCGCGAGCAGGCCCCGAATGCGGCCGCTTCCGGCGTGGCGGACGACCCGGACACCGATCGGTGCGATCGCGGTCCTGATCCTCGCCGGTCTCTCGATCGCGATCGCGGGCGGCGCGCTCGGCGTCGCGGCGGCGGCGGAGGGTCGGCCGCCGATCCGGTTCGAGACGCCCGTTGCGGGCGCGCCCGGGCAGACCGAGCCGACGCCCGCGCCCTCCGGTGCCTCGCCCGCCGCGGCGTCACCCGGTGTGTCCGGCGCCGCGCCCGCCGCCGGTTCGCCGTCGCCTGGTGCCTCCGCCCCTGTCGCGCCCGCCAGCCCGACGCCCGCGCGACCTTCGGGGAGCTGACGGAGGCTCCGCCCTTCGGGGTGCCGTCGCGCGTCGCATACCGAGCTCGCGAGCCCGCGAGCGAACGGCCTACTCCTCCGGCGCGAGCGCCCAGCGATCGATCTCGCGCTCGTACGCGAGGAGCTCCCCCGGGGCAAACCACAGGGCCAGCTCCGCGGCCGCGGTCTCCGCGGCATCCGAGGCGTGGATCAGGTTCTGCGCGGTCTCGAGCGCGAAGTCGCCACGGATCGTGCCCGGCGCGGCCTCGTGCGGCTTCGTCGCCCCGACCATCATTCGCACCACCGCGATGGCGTTCGGGCCCTCGAACGCGGCCGCGACCACCGGGCTCGAGGTGATGAACTCGACGAGCCCCGCGAAGAACGGCTTCGCGCGGTGGACCGCGTAGTGGCGCTCCGCGAGCGCGCGATCGACGCGAACGAGCTTGAGCCCGACGATCTTCAGGCCGCGCTCCTCGAAGCGGGCGAGGATTCGCCCCGCGAGCAGGCGCTGTACGCCGTCCGGCTTGACGAGAACGAGCGTCCGCTCGGTCACGAGCCGGCCTCGGCTCGGTGGCCGTTGCCCGCATCTGCATGCGCGCTCGCCGCGGCTGTGGCATAGGCGCGCTGCGCCTCCACTTCCCGCCCGACGAGGCGGTACGCGTCACCCCGAACGATCTCGAGCGGCGCCGTTCGGCGTTCCGTTGCCTCGATCGCGTCGAGGACGGCGGGTGCGAGCCCGGTCGCCTGTCGCATGGCGAGCGCGAAATGGACCGCCGCTCGCCCGTGGCGGCCATCGGCGAGCGCGGCCTTGCCGGCGACGAGCTCCGTCTCCGCGTCGGGCGCGTCGCCCGAGAGTGGCGTCGCCGCGTCCCGATCGCGCGACCCTGCCACGCGCATCGACGCCGCGGACCCGGACCCCGCGTCGCCGTACGACCCGCTCCGCGTCGTCGGCGTCGGCGCGGGGAACAGCATGCCGGTGGGCTGGCCGGCCTCGGAGGAATCCGCCGGCCAGATGAGGCTCCGCGGGATGCCCGCGAAGATCCGGTCGAGGGGCACGTCGGCGCGCTCGAGCGCCTGACCCGCCAGCCGCCTGGCCTCGCCCGGCCGCCCGACTGCCCCGTTCGCCTCCGCGGCAATGACGAGCGCGATGACGTCCTGGCCGCCGGCGGTGAGGTACGCCTGCGCCGCCTCTCCGGCACCGGTCAGGTCGCCGGTTCGCCAGCGCGCCTCGCTGAGCGCGAGCAGCCCCTCGTCGTCGAGCGACCCGGATCCGGCGAGTGCTTCGAGCTCCGCGCGCGCGAGCTCGAGCTGGCCCATCCGAAGGTGGACCTGGGCCAGGCGTCGGTCCGTCGCGGGGTCCTGGCGCGGCGTGCGAGCGCGGGGACGAGGCGGAGTCGTGATCATGCGGCAGCTCCCGGGAAGTGAAGGCAACGATCGAGGTTTCGGAGGTGACGTGCCGGCGCGACGACCGCGAGGCGGAGGGCGTCATCGCGGAACAGGTCGGCAGCGAGGACCTGGATGTCGGCGGCTTCGACGGCCGCGACCGCCTCGAGCGCCTCGTCGATCGTCAGGACCCGCTCGTGCAGCGCCTCCTGCCCACCGATCCAGGACGCCACGTGTCGGGTGTCGTCGAGCCGGAGCTCGAGGCCGCCCGCGAGATACGCCTTGGCCTTCGCCAGCTCCTCCGCGGCGACCGGTGCGTCACGCATCCGGGCGAGCTCGGCGAGGATCGCCTCGATCGCGTCGGGAACCTGCGGCGGATCGACGCCGGCAGAGACCTCGAGCACGCCCGCGTCGGCGTATTCGACGATCCCCGACGAGATGTCGTAGGCGAGCCCGCGGTCTTCGCGCACGGACAGGAAGAGGCGGCTGCTCATCCCGTCGCCGAGGACGGTGTTGAGGACGGCGAGCGTCCAGGCCCGTGGATCGTCGCGGCGCAGCGCCGGAACGCCGAGCGACAGCTGCGCCTGGTTCGTGTCGCGCTTGCCGACGAGCACGCGCTCCCCCGCCGGGAGGGTCGGCGCGGCCGCGAACGTCGGGACGGCGCCGTTGCCGGTCCCGAATGCCCGCGTCGCGAGATCGAGCAGGTGGTCGTGGGCGAGATCGCCGGACGCCGCGACGACGGTGTTGGCGGGCCGGTACATGGCCTGCCAGAAGTCGCGAATCGTCGCCTTCGGGAGCGCCCGGATGCCGGCCTCGTCACCGCAGATCTCGCGACCCAGCGGCCCCGTTCCGAACATCGCCTGCTGGAAGAGGATCTGGCAGTACTCGGACGGGTCGTCCATGTACGAGCGGATCTCCTCGATGATGATCCCGCGCTCCTGGTCGATCTCGGCCTCGTCGAGCTTCGGCCGGACGATGAGCTCGCCGAGGACGTCCATCGCCCGCTCGGCCTCGCGCTTCGGGACGCGGACCCAGTAGACCGTCGACTCGCGGTCCGTCGCCGCGTTGAACGACCCGCCGACGCCCTCGATCGCCTCCGAGATGGCGCGGCTGGTCGGGAACGACTTCGTTCCCTTGAAGGTGATGTGCTCCATGAAGTGCGCGACACCGGCCTGCTCGGGGGTCTCGACCCGCGACCCGGCGAGGACGTACGCGGCGATGGAGACCGAACGCGCCCCTGGCAGACGGGCGCTGATCACGCGCGGCCCCGCGGGCAGCGCGGTTCGGTCGAACACGGCTCGATGGTACAGGGAACGGCCGAGCGGACGCGGTCGGCCCGGAAAGTCGAAGAGCCGGCCCCGCGGCGCGGGACCGGCTCCGTCGTTCGGATCGACCGCTACTTGACGATCGTCTGGATCCAGTCCCTGGCGAAGAAGATGACGAACGCGATCGACACGACCCACATGAGCGGATGGATCTCGGCGATCTTGCCGCGGACCACCTTGAGCAGCGTCCAGGCAATGAACCCGGCGCCGATCCCGACGCTGATGTCGTACGTCAGCGGCATGAGGATCATCGTCAGCAGTGCCGGCAGCCCCTCCTCGACGTTGTCGACGGGGATGTCGCGGACCTGCGTGAACATCAGGTAGCCCACGATGACGAGGGCCGGAGCGGTCGCAACGGCGGGCACGACGCCCGCGAGCGGGGCGAGGAAGATCGCGAGCAGGAACAGCGCGCCCGTGACGACCGACGCGAACCCGGTTCGGCCGCCCTCGGCGACTCCGGCCGCACTCTCGATGTACGTCGTGTTCGACGACGTCCCGGCGGCGCCGCCGACGAACGCCGCGATCGAGTCGACGAGCAGGACGCGACCGGCTCCCGGCACGCTGCCGTCAGGCCGCGCGAGCCCGGCTTCGGTGGCGACGCCGGTCACCGTCCCCATCGTGTCGAAGAAGTCGAGCAGCATGATCGCGAAGATCGTGAGGATCGCGCTCAGCGCGCCGAGCTTGGTGAAGACCTGGAACGGGTCCTGCAGTCCCAACCCGAGCGTCGAGAAGTTCGGCGTCCAGACGAGCGTGTCGACCTTCTGGATGCCGCCGAGGATCGCGACCACGGTCGTGACGAGAATGCTGATGATCAGCGCCGCGCGGAGGCGCATCGCGAACAGGACGATCGTGATCGCGAGGCCGAGCAGGAAGACGTACTGCTGCGGCTCGGTGATCGGACGGATCGTGACGGCCGGGATGCTCCCGTACGTCGACGCCTGTCCGGCGATGATCCCGCCGTTGGCGAAGCCGATGAACAGGATGAAGAGCCCGATGCCGACGCCGATCGATCGCTTGAGCGCGATCGGCACGGCGTTCATGACGGCTTCGCGAGCGCCGATCAGGACGAGGGCCGTGATGATGATGCCCTCGATGACGATGACGCCCATCGCGCCGCGGGCATCGAGGCCCTTGGCGGTGAGGCTGAAGGCAACGATCGCGTTGATGCCGAGGCCGGCCGCGAGCGCGAACGGGTAGTTCCCGACGACGCCCATCGCGATGGTCATGATCCCCGCGATCAGCGCGGTGCCGGCGGAGACGGCGATGGGGTCGAGGCCCAGGGGCTTGGCGATGATCCCGGCGTTCAGGAAGATGATGTAGGCCATGACCATGAACGTGGTCAGCCCCGCGCGCGCCTCCGTTCCGAAGCTCGTGCCGCGCTCGGCGAACTTGAAATACTCGGCGATCGCGTTCCCGCTCCGCGGAGCAGGCCTGCGTTCTGCCTCGATTGCGTCCACTGCCACGCTTCCTCTCCTCCTGCCGGCACGCCGCCGCCCTAGGCTCGGACCGCGCCGCTCCCTCCAAGTCGCTGGCCGGCCGCCGTTGCGGCCGACGACGGTCGCTCCACGCGAATCGCTCTAGTCGTCCTCGCCCGTGTCGAGGCCCTGCAGCTCCATCTGGACGTAGCCGCTCGTGTCGAACTCGAGCTGCCGCGGCGCGAAGGGTGACTGGCCTTCGGTGACCGCGACCGGCGCGAACTCGATGACGACGCGCTCGTCGTCCTGGACGAGGGTATAGACGAGGAGCTGATCGGGCCGGGTCTCGAACTCGAGGTGCTCGAACGAATCGATGTTGAGGGTGATGGCCAGTGGCGTGAAATACGTCGAGACGTCCGGCTGGTCAACGACGAGCCGTTCGACCCACCCGGTGCCGTGGGCGACGAGGTCGCGGCCGCGGAAATACCGATAGGTGACGGTCTGCTTGAGCAGCGGCCGAAGGAGATTCTGGATGTCGGCGCGGGTCGAGACGACGCCCTGGTTGACGAAGAACTTCGCGGGCGGGGCGCTCGACACACGCGGCTCCTGCGGCTGACCGACCGGGGGGACGAGGCGCTGGGGCGCTGGGCTCGGGGCGGATGGTAGCGCACCGCCGGGGCATCGGAAAGCCCGATCTGTCCACAGAATCACGGCCGTTGTGGATGGTCAGCGGACGGTCACCCGCGCATAGGCGACGCCGTCTCCCTGGAGGCAGGCCGTCGTCCATCGGACACCGAGCTCGACGGCGTATTCACCCGGTGGCGGCGCCGTCAGCAGCAATCCGCCGCGGCCATCCGGCCTCGCTGATCCGCCGGTTGGGGTGCCCTTCACCTCAGGCAGCTCACCCGATCGGAACGAGAGGTCGGTCCATTGGTACAGCCGCGCGGTGGCGCCCGTGAGCGTCATCCCGGACCCGCCGACGAGTCGGGCTGTCCCGCCGCGTGAGATCGAGACGACCCGCTCGTCCCGCGACAGTCCGATGAAGGCGGGAATGGCGTCGTCCGCGACATAGCTGCCGTCACGCATCGCGATCCCTGCAGTCGTCAGCTCGATGTCCGTTCCGGCGAGACGAAGCACGCGCGAGATCTTCGGCGCGAGCGCACGGAACGTCGCCTCGCCTGTCCCACAGCCGGGCAGCGCCGTCGGCGCAGGGGTCGGCGAGGGCTCGCCCGCCGCCGGCGGCGGTGAGGGGTCGACCGGCGAGGGCCGCTCGCTCGCCTCTGCAGATGGGAGTGGCGCGGCCGGCGAGGCGCCACTCGTCGTCGCCGCGGGGACGACGCCGGCGGGCGCGCACCCAGCGATGGTGAGCACGGACGCGAGGAGCACGAAGGCCGGGCTGATGAGCCTGAACACGACGGTCCCTCTCGTGCGGTTCGTTCTCGTCACGGGGCTGAGACGGGCCGGTTGAGGCGTTCGCGACGCCCTCGCGGTGTCCACGGGAACCGCGCGTATCATCGCGGCCATGCTCCTCGCAGTCG
>DASWSI010000163.1:0-9022 GCA_036402715.1 Candidatus Limnocylindrales bacterium | reverse complement strand
TCACCGCGGTCATCCAGGCCAGCCACTAGCGGTTTGGGCGACATAGGGTCACTCGCTCGAGAGAGTCCGGGGCCGAGCTCGCCGCGCGACGGGATCGGCCCTCGCGTCAGTCGCCGTCGTAGCGCTTGAAGATGACCGCGCCGTTGTGGCCGCCGAGACCGATGTTGTTCGAAAGCGCATAGCGGATCGTCATCGGCGTTGCGTCCGTGACGACCCACAGGTCGCACTCGGGGTCGGCGTCGCGGTAATTGACCGTCGGCGGGATGCACTGCTGGTCGACCGACATCACCGTCGCGAACGCCTCGAACGCGCCGGCCGCGCCCATCATGTGGCCGGTCATCGACTTGGTGCCGCTGATCGCGAGTGACTTCGCGGACGCTGCCGAACGCTCGCCGAAGACCGTCCAGATCGCCTCGGCTTCGCGCTTGTCGCCCATCGGGGTCGACGTCCCGTGCGGGTTGATGAGATCGACCTCGTCCGCCGGCACGCCGCGCCGGTCGAGCGCCATCTGCATCGCCCGCGAGGAGCCCGCGCCGTGCTCGATCGGCTGGATCATGTCCCAGCCGTCCGCCGCGGAGCCGTACCCGACGATCTCGCCGTAGATGTGCGCGCCGCGCGCCACGGCGAGCTCGAGATCCTCGAGGAAGAGCGACGCCGAACCCTCGCCGAGAACGAAGCCGTCCCGCGTCGCATCGAACGGCCGCGAGACGCTCGTGATCGGCTCGCCGGGTCGCGGGTTGCCGAGCCCGCGCATGTTCCCGAACCCGGCATGGGCGACCTCGAGGAGCGGCGCCTCTGTGGACCCCGAGATGACGGCGATGCAGTCACCGCGCCGGATCGCTTCCGCGCCCTCGGCGACGTTGTGCGTCCCGGTCGCGCAGGCAGACACGATGCAGATGTTGTGCCCGATCGCACCGGTCTCGATCGCGATCATCCCGGATGCCGAGTCGACGAGGGCATTGGCGATGAACGTCGGCGGGACGCGGTTCGGGCCCTTCTGGTGGAGCGTCGCGTAGCTGTCGATCATCAGCGCCTGGCCGCCGGCCCCCGAGCCGAACACGACGCCGACCTCTGTCCGGTTCGCGTCGTTGATCTCGAAGCCCGAATCGGCGACGGCCTGCTTGGCCGCAGCGACGCCGAAATGGAGGCTCGACTCGCTTCGTCGCGCGGCCTTCGCGTCCATCCACTTCGTCGCGTCGAAGTCGCGGACCTCACCGGCCGCCTTCTGCTCGTAGGGGGAGACGTCGAACCGGGTGATCTCGCCGATCCCGGACACGCCATGGATGAGGTTCGACCACGCCGTGTCCTTGTCGTTGCCGACGGGGCTGATGACGCCGAGGCCGGTGACGGCGACGCGGCGGTTGTAATCGGGCTTGCGCACGGGTGTTCGGGCTCCTTCGAGGGTCGGCGGGTGCCGGTGTCAGGCGGGTGCGGGGAGGAACGGGATGGCGAGGCGATCCGCCGCGGCGGGGTCGTCGAGCGGAATCGCGTCGGCTGTCGGGGCGATGCGCTTGATGAGGCCCGTCAGGACGCGGCCCGGGCCGACTTCGATGAACGTCGTGACGCCGGCCGCGGCCATGTGCTCGATGGCCGCGATCCAGTCGACGCCGGTCGTGAGGTGCTCGACGAGCTCGGCGCGGCAGGCATCGCCGGTCGCCAGCTCGTGGGCGTCCGCATTGGCGAGCAGCGGCGGAACGGGATCGACGAACCGCACGTCGCGAAGTACTTCCCGCATTCCGTCCGCGGCGGCGGCCATGAGCGGGGAGTGGGCGGCCACCGAGACGGGGAGGACGATCGCCTTCCGCGCGCCGAGGCGCTTGGCGATCTCCGCGGCGGCCTCGATGACCGCTCGCTCGCCGGACACGACGATCTGCCCCGGCGCATTCCGATTCGCGACACCGAAGACGCCGATCGTCGACGCCTCCGCGACGAGCTCCGGGACGTGCGCGTCGTCGAGACCGAGGATCGCTGCCATCGCGCCGTCGCGGCCCTCGCCCGACGCCTGCATCCGGACGCCGCGCTCGCGGACGAGGCGGATCGCGTCGGCGAGCGACACGACGCCGGCCGCGACGAGCGCGCTGTACTGCCCCATCGAATGCCCCGCGACGAACGCGGGCTCGTTCGCTGTTCCGGCGGCGGCCCATCGCTCGCGGAGTGCCGCGAGATACGCGATCGATGTCGCGAGGAGCGCCGGCTGCGCGTTTTCGGTCCGATCGAGCTGCTCCGCCGGGCCATCCCAGGCGAGGCGGCTGATCGGCTCACCGAGAGCGGCGTCGGCCTCGGAGAAGACGGCCGCTGCCGCGGGCGACGCGTCGGCGAGCGCACGGCCCATGCCGACGGCCTGCGATCCCTGGCCGGGAAACACGAATGCGAAGCGGCTCATGGGCCTCCACGATGAGCTGGACTGAGCGCGATTGTCGTCTTCCGACGTCCCGCCGAGCGTGGAAAGGGTGCGCCATTGCATCTATCCGTCGCTCCCGATACGCTCCGGCGATGACCGTCGACAAGAGCCGGCCGGGACCACGGCCGCGACGTGCCGCCCCGCGCCGCGCGATCGCGCGGACGTTCGAGGCCGACCTGTCGGCGCCGGTCCTCGCGGCAGGCAGCCGGATCCAGAACGTCCGACAGATTTCCGAGCGCGTGGCGATGGGCCGGGCGCTGTGGCGCGAGCTCGTGATCGGCTTCGCGTTTCAGCTCGGGGAGCTGCGGCTTGGCTTCACGCAGCTGGCCGCGCTGTACGTGCTCGCGGACGGCAAGACGACGACGGTTGCGGATCTCGCGGACGCGATCGGGCGTTCGCCGTCCGCGACGAGCCGCCTCGTCGACGGCCTCGTCCGCCGGCGGCTCGTCGAGCGCCGCGCGGAGACGGAGGATCGGAGACAACGCACGCTCTGGCTGACGCAGCGCGGGCAGGCGATCCTCCGCGTTGTCGACCGTTCCCGCGCGGACCAGTTCCTCACGGCCGTCCGGCCGCTCCCGACGGCGGAGCGGGCACTGATCGCGATGGGCGTGGCTGCGCTCGCGACGCATGCGATCTCGCGTCGCGGCCGGCTCATTCGCGGCTCCAAGGCCTGACCCCGGCGAATGTCCGCGCCTCGGTGCGGATGCAACAATGCGGTCCGAGCCCGCTCACGAGGACAGGATGGACCAGCTCCGCTTCATCGAGATGGAATACAAGATCCAGCACCGCCACGGTGACGGGTCCTGGGCACCGATGGACGAGGTGCCGCGCGAGCACGGCCCTGCCGACCACGACCCGGAGCGGTCGTGGGGATTTCGGCGGATCTTCCGCTGCACGCGGTGCGACGAGACCGTGACCGTCACGCCGGGCGACGAGGGAGCGCCGCCGCCGGAGCGCTGATCGGCGCGGGGCGGGGATCGCCGCCCGGCCGCGATGACGCTCACGCGCCCGCGCCGGCGCACGGATCCGCTCAGCCGCAGAAGCGCCGCACCGCGTCGTAGAGGACCGGCAGACCCCAGCGGAGCGCTTCCACCCCGACCCGCTCGTCGACGCCGTGAAACCGCTCGAGGAATCGCTCGTCGTCGTCGAGCCGGAGCGGCGAGAAGCCATACGTCGGGACGCCGAGGCGCGCGGCGTGCTTCGCATCGGTTGCGAACGGCGCCATGACGGGCAGCGGGATCCCAAGCTCGTCGTGGTCGCGGATCGTCGCCTCGAGGACCTCGTAGAGCCGCGAGTCGATGGGCGATTCGACCGGCTCGCCGAAGATCACGAGGTCGATCTCGCAATGCGCGGCGAGCTCGGGCCCCAGTCGGCGGACGATCTCCGCGCGCATCGCGGGTTCCGTCGTTCCCGGCAGGACGCGGCAGTCGACATGCAGCTCGGCGGTCCCCGGGATGACGTTGTACTTCACGCCCGAATGGAAGACATCGGGCGAGATCGTGTCGCGGACGAGGGCCCGCGCCGCGCGCGCATACATCGGGTCGCACGCGGCATCAAGCGCCGCATTCGCCAGCCGCTCGTCACCGCTCGCAACCGCGCGGAAGACGCGGGCGACGTCGGCGGGCATCGCTGCAGCCGCCGACTCGAGGAAGCGCGCCATCACCGGCGTGACGCGCGCCGGTCCCGGCTCCGCGAGCCGGCGGACGGCCTCGGCGCCCAGCACGACCGCGTTGTCCGTCCGCGGCATGGATCCGTGGCCCGCCGTTCCGCGGACCGTGATCCGATAGACCGCGAACCCCTTCTCGGCAATCTGGATCGGGTACAGCCGGCGGCCACCGATCGCGACCGAGACGCCGCCGCATTCGTTGAGCCCGCCCGCCGCCTGGAGCCATGCGGGCCGATGATCGACGACCCAGCCGATCCCCTCGACGCCGCCGGCCTCCTCGTCCGCGGTCGACGCGAACAGGAGATCGCGGGTCAGGCCCGGGACCGGATCCGTGGCGGGATCGCGACCCGCGGCCCTCGTCTCGGCGGCAAGCAACTGCACGACCGCGATGTCGAGCGCGATCGTGTCCTTCATGTCGACGGCGCCGCGCCCCCAGACATAGCCGTCCGCAACGTCGCCACCGAACGGGTCGTGCGTCCATCCTTCGGCCGGCGCGGGAACCACGTCGAGATGCGACAGCAGCAGGAGCGGCTCGCCGCCGGTCCCGTCGCCATGCAGGCGCGCGCCGACCGAGCCGCGACCCGGAAACGGCTCGACGACCTCCGGTACGAGTCCGGCATCGGCCAGCACCGACGCGATGTACTGCGCGGCGCGCAGCTCCTCGCCGGGGGGATCCGGAGGATTGACGGACGGGATCCGGATGAGGTCGCTCAGCGTGGCGACGAGGCCCGCGACGGCCGCGTCGAGCGTCGCCGGGTCGAGCGGCGACGAGGCGCCGATCGCGCGAGGCGTCGTGTCCGTCACGCGCCGAGGTTCAGGAGCACGGACACGATTCCGAGGACGAACCCGCCGAGGACGATGACGAGGATCATCGCGACGAGGATGCGACCGTAAAAGCGCTCCTCGCGGTGGCCCTCGTCGGGCTGCGGGTCGCGGCCACCCGCGATGTACGGCGCCGCGAGGCCGCGGGCGCGGGCGGCGGATGCGCGCGGCGAGTCGTACGCGGCCGGATCGGGCGGGAGCGCCGGGCGCTCTGCATCGGCGACGGGAGTCTGTGGTTCGGGATTCGAAGTGCGCTCGTTCACGATGTCATGGTGCCGCAAGAACGCCGGTCGGGCCGGGCGGGCCGCCCCGAGTCAGTTCGCAGCGTCCCGGAGTGGCGCCACGACCTCTCTCGCGACTGCTTCGAGTGCGTCTGCCCCGCCGTTCGCCGGGATGCCGACGATGACGTCGGTCGCGCCGGCATCGACGTATGCGCGCGCCGCGGCGAGTGCCTCGCGACGTGCGGCCGCGGTCTCGCCGGTTGCGACCTGGGCCGCGAACGCAAAGGCCGATCCATCGCGACCGGTCTCCTCCAGCCGGCCGAGGATCGCGGCACGCCGCTCGACGAATTCCGGAAGGCCGTCGCCGCCCGCCGGAAGCAACCAGCCGTCGGCGAGATCGGCGGCCAGACGAAGGCCGCGCGTCTTCTGGCCACCGAGCCAGATCGGCGGGCCGCCCGGCCTTGACGGCGGCGGCTCGTTCGTCGCGCCGTCGAGCGGGTAGAAGGGATCCGCCCGCGTCACGCCGTCGGGACGGCTGGCCTCCGGCGAGAACAGCGCGCGGAGGACATGGATCTGCGACTCGAAGCGGTCGAAGCGCTCGCGCATCGGCGGCAGCGGGATTCCGAACGTCTCGTGCTCGCCCTCGTGCCACCCGGCCCCGAGGCCCACGATGAATCGGCCGCCCGTGACCTGATCGAGGACGGTGGCCTGTTTGGCGAGCATCGCCGGGTGCCTGAACGTCGCGGACAGGACCGCATGCCCCAGCCACAGCCCCGGCACGTGGTGCGCGAGCGCCGCCATCACGGTCACCGCCTCGAAGCTCGCGCCGCCACGGTCGACTCGCGGATCGGTGAGGTGATCGTTCATCCACGCCGAGTCGAACCCGCCGAGCTCGCCCGCGGCGGCCCACGTCTCGTCGAGCGTCGCCCAGGTCGCGGATTGCGGCGACGTCTTGAACCCGATCTGGAGCGGTCGGGTCACCGAGCGGCGCCTGCCCGCTCCGCGAGCCGCTCGGCAAGGCGATCGCCCGTCGTGACGGCGCCGCTCGACGCGGAGCTGACGAGCGCCGCGTACTTGGCCATCACCCCGCCGCGGTAGTGGGGGGCCGGCGGCGACCAGCGTGCGAGCCGTCGCGCGATCTCGTCCGCCGGGACCGCCAAATCAACAGCCCCGCGATCGACATCGATGACGATCTCATCGCCCTCCTCGACCGCCGCGATCGGGCCACCGAGCGCCGCCTCCGGCGCGATATGCCCGAGCATGAGGCCGTGCGTCCCGCCGCTGAAACGGCCGTCCGTGATGAGCGCGACGGAGTCGCCGAGCCCCTCCCCGACGAGGGCCCCCGTGACGTGGAGCATCTCCTGCATCCCGGGGCCGCCGACGGGTCCCTCGTAGCGAATGACGACGACGTCGCCGGGCACGATTCGCTGGGCGCGAACGGCATCCCGGCACTCCACCTCGGAGTCGAAGACGCGCGCCGGTCCGCGGTGGAGCCGCCGCTCGTGGCCGACCAGCTTCACGACGCAGCCTTCGGGCGCCAGCGACCCATGGAGGATCGCGAGGCCGCCGGTGGGCTTGATCGGCCGTTCGATCGGGACGACCACCTGCTGGCCCCGTGTCTCCACGACGGCAGCAGCGATCTGCGCGATCGTTCGGCCGTCGACGGTGGGGGCGTCGCCGTGGAGCAGGTCGCGCTTCAGGAGCTCGCGCATGACGAGCGCGACGCCGCCGGCTTCGTAGATGTCGGTCGCCGTGTAGCGGCCGCCCGGCTGCATTGCCGTCACGATCGGTGTTCGATCGGCGATCACACCGAACTCGTCGATCGACAGCTCGAGTCCGAACTCATGCGCGATCGCGAGCATGTGCAGCACGCCGTTCGTGGATCCCCCAGTCGCCGCGATGGACGCGATGCCGTTCTCGAGCGCTGCGCGCGACACGATCTGGCTGGGCCGCACGTCGCGCCGAACGAGGTCCATGACGAGCTCGCCCGTCTTGCGCGCGGCATCGTCCTTGGCGGGATCCTCCGCCGGGATGCCGTTCAGGCCGGCGGGGGAGAGCCCCATGAACTCCATCACGGTGCTCATCGTGTTGGCCGTGAACTGGCCGCCGCAAGCACCCGCGCCGGGGCACGCCGCGTTCTCGATCTCGTAGAGCTCCTCGAGGCCGATCTTCCCGGCCCGGTACGCGCCGATCGCCTCGAACACGGACACGACGGTCAGGTTCCGCTGGCCCTTGTAGACGCCGGGATAGATCGTCCCGTTGTAGAGCACGACGCCCGGGACGTCGAGGCGGCCGAGCGCCATCGCCGCCCCAGGGATCGTCTTGTCGCACCCGACCAGGCAGACGACGGCGTCGAGCAGGTGACCGCGAACGACGAGCTCGATCGAATCGGCGATGACCTCGCGGCTGATGAGGGACGCCTTCATCCCCTCCGAGCCCATCGACACGCCGTCGGAGACCGCGATCGTGTTGAACTCCATCGGCGTCCCGCCGGTCGCGCGGATGCCGGCCTTCACGGACTCGGCGAGCCGCCGTTGGTTCAGGTTGCAGGGCATCGTCTCGATCCACGTCGTCGCCACGCCGACGAGCGGCTTGGCGAGGTCCTCGTCCGTGAACCCGACCGCCTTGAGCATCGCTCGCGCAGCGGCGCGATCGGGTCCGTCGGTGAGGGCGGCCGAATGGCGCTTCGCCGGATCGGTCGGCTTGTCGTACGGGAGCTCGCTCATCCGACAACCTCGAGAGGAAGGTGGATCGTGGGCCGGGCGAAGTGCCGCGCCGGGCGTGGACGGGATCGGCGGCCCCAGAGTGTAGACATGGCCCCGGGCGTCAGGCGCCGGCCGGGGCCGGATCGGGCGCCGAGTGCCGCGCGACGATGTCACGCAGCGTCTCGAGCCCCACGGCTCCCTGGCCGAGCACGGCATCGTGGAAGGTCCGGATATCGAACCGCGATCCCAGCCGCTCGCGCGCCGCGGCACGGAGTCGCAGCAGCTCGAGCTGCCCCACCTTGTATGCGAGCGCCTGCGCGGGCCACACGATGTACCGATCGACCTCGTTCGTGATGTTGTTCTCGGCCAGCGCGGTGTGGGCGAGCATGAAGTCGATGGCGGCCCGTCGGGTCCAGCCCCTCGCGTGCATCCCCGTGTCGACGACCAGGCGGCAGGCGCGCCACGCGTCGTACGACAGCACACCGATCCGGTCGAGGTCGCTCGAGTAGAGGCGCATCTCGTCGGCCAGGCGCTCCGTGTAGAGGCCCCAGCCCTCGAAGAACGCGGTAGGCCCCAGATGGCGGCGGAAGTCCGGGAGTGCCGTCAGCTCCTGGCCGATCGCGATCTGGAGGTGATGTCCCGGGATCGCCTCGTGATAGGCCAGTGCCTCCGCCTCGTATCGCGGTCGCGAGGTTGGCTCGCCGGTGTTGATGTAGTACTGGCCGGGCCGCGTGCCGTCGACCGCGGGCTGGCGGTAGTAGGCGATCGTCGAGTGCTTCTCCTCGTGCTCCGGCATGCGGACGACGTCGCACGCCGCGCGTGGCAGCACGCCGAACCAGGCCGGGATCGCGTCGCGGGCGCGGGCGAGTGCGGTCGCGGCCTTGTCGTAGACCTCGTCGCGGGTCGTGAAGTGGAGCGCCGGATCGGACCGAAGACGGTCGAACATCGTCGGCAGGTCGCGGACCCCGAGCACCCGCCCGCCGAGGTCGAGCAGCTCGGCGTCGATCCGGGCGACCTCCTCGAGGCCGGTCCGGTGCACGTCCTCGGGGTCAAGATCGAGCGACGTGTGGACGCGGATCAGGTCGCGGTACGCCTCGCCGCCCGCGGGCACGTTCAGGATCCCAGGGCTGTCGTCGCCGCGCGCGCTCGGCAGAATCTCGTCCTCGAGCACCGCGAGATACCGCGCCAGCGCGGGCCGCACACTCTC
>DASWSI010000162.1:0-8392 GCA_036402715.1 Candidatus Limnocylindrales bacterium | reverse complement strand
GCGTCCGTCGCGGCGCGGAGCTGCCCCGTCGAGTAGCCCGTCCACGCGGTCGCGTCCGCGCGCCCCTGCTCGAACGAGACCCACGGCGGGGTCAGGAACGGGACGATCGAGATCGCGACGATCACGATCGCGGTCGCGATCCCGACGACGAGGGATCCGGCCGACCGGCGGACACGATCGATCACGAAGGCATGGTAGCCCGTCGGGCGCGGGCGGCCGTGCAGCGAGACCTCGAGTCCGGCTGGTGGCGGTGCCGGCCGACGCCGCGCCCGCCCTATTCGTCCTCGAGCGTCCGCGCCTGCTCCCACCAGCCCTCGACGAGGAGATCCGGCGGCGGCTCGACGTTAAGCTCCTGTGCGGCGCGCGCGAGTCGCAGCCGGAACGCATCGAGGTCCAGGGCGAGGATGTCGCGAAGGCCCTCGATCCCGGCCTGGATCAGCAGCTGGTGCTCATCCTCGCGAAACCCGGCGAGATTCAGCATCAGCGCCTCGTCGCGCCAGTTCAGCACCTCGTTTGGGGTCGCGTCGACCTGGTCCGAGAGGTACTGGCGGCGCGTCGGCGTCTCCGAGACTTCGAGCAGCAGCCCGGTCGTGAAGATGCCCTGCGCCTCGAGGCGGTCGAGATGGACGGGCTCGATGCGGGTCAGCTCGGTGATCGGCGGCACGGGCGCTCGGGTCTCCTTGTCGGCGCGGGCCCCGATCATGCCACGCCGCCGTCGTGGGCTGCAGTCGCGGGCGACGCCGGCGCCGGGTGCGCGCGATCAACGCATTGCGCCGACGGGCATTGGCGCCGCCCCTCCGGGCCCATAGGCTGAAAGTACCAGCGGCGAGTGCCATGGAACAGTGACGAGGGGCATGGCGATGGCGGAGATCGGGCGCGGCGACAGGCACTCGGTGCACCACTACCGGCGGGCAAGCGACCGCGCCGCCGAGCGGGCGACGCGCGCCGAGGCCGCCGGCGATGCCACCGCTCTCCGGATCGCGAGCTCGCAGTTCGAGGCCCTGATCCGCCGACGCGCCGAGCACGCCGAGACGCCGACGGCGGCCGACGTTGTGGACGAGGCGAGCTCCGGCACGATCTAGCGCTCGCCGCGCGGCGCGAGCCGGTCCGCCCGCTGCGAACCAGCGGGGCTCGGGCGGCGCCCGCGAAGGCAGCGCCGCCCGCCGTGCCCTATTCGGTCGTCAGGGCTTCGTCAGCCAGGCCGCGACCCAGCCCGTGTGCCCCGAAGGCGACCGCACGCTGAGCCAGACGCGATAGCCCGAGTCCTTGACGCTGCCGAGGACCGTCATCCGCTTGCCGGCTGCGATCGTCTCGACGGCCCTGCCCGTCAGGGACGGAGTTGCGCGGACGATGACCGAAGGGATCGCCACCGCCGACCCACCGAAATGGACCAGCCATGCGGCGATGTAGCCCGTCTTGCCGGTCGAGGTTCGAACGGGAGCCCACGTGCGGCCCTTCGAGTCCCAGACGAGGCGGCCGATGACCGGCAGCACTGCCGCCTTCGGAACGCTCGTGACGACTGTCGCGGTCTCCGACGGCTTCCCTCGGAGGAGCGCCGTCGTCGAGGTCGCCGCGCGGAGCGCGGCGGGCGTGGCCGTCGAGAAGCCGTTCGTGGTCGTGATCGCGCGGTAGAAGGTGGACGCGGCGCCGAGCGGGTCGAGGTGGTTCGTGAAGCCCGGGCGCCGGACGGACGCGAACGCGCGCTCGTGGTTGTTGAAGTTCGGATCCGTGCGCCAGGCGGTCAGCAGGTTCGCGCCGGTCAGCACGGCCCGGACCTCGAACGCGACGTCGGTGTAGGCATCGGCGATCACGGCGCTCGCGCCCGCCCCGATGAACCCGGCGGCGTAGTTGTCGACTCGCTGCTGCGCGACGGACCAGCTCGGCTCCGCCCGCCCGGGCTCACTGCTCCCGGAGGCATAGCAGAGGTGATTGAGGAGGACGACGCCGCCCGGCGCGAACCGGATCGTCGAGGCGATCAGCGATTCGCCGTAGTACTTGACCGGGCTGGTGGTGCCGGTGCCGTCGACGGGGTTGAGCCCCATGCCATCGGACTTCGTCTTGTCGAACGTGTACGGGCTCGGGTAGCCGCTGCCGTGGCCCAGGTAGACGAAGAGCTTCGCGCCCTGGGCTGCTGCGGAGACGCGCGCCCAGGTGGCCCTCGGCGTGTAGATCTCGGTCACGGAGGCACCGAGCGAGCGCGCCTGGGCGGCGATGACCTTGGCCCGGGAGATGTACGTCGCGGTGGCACCGTTCGTTGGCCCGACGACGACGACGACCTTCGGTCCCGCCGCTGCCACCGGGGAGGCGGCGACGAAGGCCCCGCCGATCCCGGCCCCGACCGCCGCGACCACGAGGACGAGCGCCCGAGCGGTGGCGACGACCGTTCGGCCGTGGGTTGTGCCCAGCATGGAGCCTCCTGTCTACCGGACGCCACGCTCGCGCGGCGACGATATTGGGACCGTCCGGCGACGCGGGAACCCCGCGACGGTTCCGCCCCGGTACCAAAGGGGCGGCGGACGGCGACCCGGCAGGTGAGGTGCCGGTCGAGGCATCGTTGGGCATCGCCGCAGCGCGGAACAGGGGCGGAATCGGCCCGAATCCGGCCGTCAGATGGTCCGGGGAGGGGCCTACCCCATTCGGGCTGGGAGGCCCGGGAGCCCCGGACGACCGGTCCTCAGGCGGGCTTGTCGCCGAAGATCGTGTAGTGCCAGCCCTTCTCGGGCTCGCCGGTCAGCTCGAGCATCACGTGCTTCACCTGGGTGTACTCGTCGAACGAGTAGCTCGACATGTCCTTCCCGAAGCCGGACTGCTTGAAGCCGCCGTGGGGCATCTCGGACGTGACCATCAGGTGGTCGTTGACCTGGACGTGCCCGAAGTTGAGCGTCCGCGCCGCCTCCATGGCCCGGAACACGTCGCGGGTCCAGATGCTCGCGGCGAGGCCGTACTTCGTGTCGTTCGCCTTGGCGAGGACCTCCTCGTCCGTATCGAACGGCAGGACGGCGAGCACGGGCCCGAAGACCTCGTTCTGGACGATCTCGGAGTCCTGGCTCACATCAGCGACGATCGTCGGGGCGTAGAACGCGCCGCTCTCGAACCCGGCGACGGACGGCCGATGACCACCTGTCACGACCCGGCCGCCGGCCTGCTCGGCCCGCCGGACGAAGCCGTCGACGCGCTCGACCTGCACCGGGGAGATGAGCGTTCCCATGTCCGTCGCGGGATCGAACGGATCACCGACCCGCACGGAGCCGAACAGCTCCGCCGTCCGGTCGAGCCACGCGTCGTACACGGAGCGATGGACGTAGGCCCGCGTTGCCGCGGTGCAGTCCTGGCCGCCGTTGATGAGCGCGCCCGCCGTCGCGCCACGGGCGGCGGCCTCGATGTCCGCATCGGCGTGGACGATGAACGGCGCCTTGCCACCCAGCTCGAGATGGACGCGCTTGAGGTTGCCGGCCGCCAGCTGCTGGATCCGCTGCCCGGTCGCGGAGTCGCCGGTGAGCGAGATGAGGTCGACGTCCATGTGCGCCGCGAGCGCGGCCCCGACAATCTCGCCGCGACCCGTCACGACGTTGAAGACGCCGTCCGGCACGCCGGCTTCCTTCGCCAGCTCGGCGAGGCGGATCGTCGTCAGCGGCGTCGCGGTCGCAGGCTTGAGGACGACCGAATTGCCGGCCGCGAGCGCCGGCCCGATCTTCCAGATCGCCATCCAGAACGGATAGTTCCACGGCGCGACCTGGCCGACGACGCCGATCGGCTCGCGGCGGACGAAGCTCGTGTGCGTGCCCGTGTACTCGTACGCGGCCTTGCCCTCGAGGTTGCGAACCTGGCCCGCGAAGAACCGCAGGTTGTCCGAGGCGAACGCGAAGTCGCTCTCCCGCCGCAGCTTGTATGAGGTGCCGGTCTGGAGCGTCTCCATCCGCGCAAGCTCGTCGGCGTGGGCGTCGACGATGTCGGCCAGCCGGTTCATCACGGCCACGCGCTCGCCGAGCGGCATCCGGTGCCAGCGGCCGTCCCGGAACGCGCCGCGGGCGGCCGAAACCGCCCGGTCCACGTCCGCCGCGGTCCCGGCCGGGACTCGTCCGACGAGCTCCGTCGTCGCCGGGCTGCGGACCTCGATCCAGCCGCCATCGCTCGATTCGGTCGTGGCCCCGTCGATGAACATCCCGAGGTCGGCGTAAACCGGCGTTTCGGCCGGAGCCGGGGCGGTTGTGCCGGTTGCTGTCGGGACCCGCGCGCCCGGCGCCGTGGTCCCTGGCTTCGCAGCGCCGTCCGGCAGGGAGCGATCGATGGCAGTCATGCAGCGAGTCTAGCGCCGCAGGGTTTCGACGCCGTGGCGGCGCACGGTGCGGACGAACGCCGTATGCGCACCCGGCGCGTCGTACGATGCGGGCCCGGCCGGTCCGGCCCGGCGATCTGAGAGGTCATCGATGTCCGTCCACCGTTTCGCGCCGCGGCTTGTCTTCCTCGCCGCAGCGCTCATCGTCTCGGCCTGTGCCGGTGCAACGTCCGCGACGAGCTCGCCTGCGGGGGGCGGAGCGTCAGGGGCAGCGTCGACGGGACCGGCTGCCGCGACGCCGGCGCAGCCCGCCGGCGGAGCGACGGCGGACCCCGGCGCCGCGAGCAACCCGATCATCGCCGACGGGACGTTCACGACCGGCAAGTTCCACGCCGACATCCACGGCGATGTCACCCTCACCGTCGACGCTCCCCTGCAGGGCGGCATCAGCGTGACCGCTGCCGGCTCGACGGTCCTGAGCTTCATCGACCCGAAGTCCGGCACGGGCGGAGGGCTGTCGCTCTCGCCGGAGGGCAACGCCGTGACGATCTCCTCTCCGCAGGTCACGACGGCGGGAACGTCGGCGGCCGTCGGCGGCGCAGGCTGCACGATCACCGTTTCGACGTCCGACGCATCGCGGGTCGCCGGCACGTTCGACTGCCACGGGCTGGCGGGCATCGTCGTCGCGTCGCGCAAGAACGTGACGGTCGACATGCAGGGGACGTTCGAAGCGACGCGCTAGCCGGCGGAACCCCGGCCGGACGCCGACGGCATCAGTCGCCTCGCTCGCGATCGAGGACCGTCCGCGCGAAGCCCTGGAGCGCGACGTCCTCGAGCGGCGGGTTGATGAGCCCTGCCCGCGCATCGCGAAACGCGCGCTCGATCCGCCCGGCGAGGAATCCGGGGCCGCCTGCGATCCGGAGCGCCTCGTCCGTCGCGAGGACCGCCGCCGATGTCGCCTGCAGCTTTGCGAGTGCGAGGTCCGGTGAAAGCGAGGCCCTCGCCGAGGCGTCGGCAAGGCGCCATCGCCGCGCGACCTCGAGGACGACGATCCGCGCCGCCCGCAGGGCGGCGTCGATCCGGCCGAGGCGGAGCTGGACTGTCGGGATGTCTGCGACCGCCGTCGAGCCATCGCCCGGCCGTCGCGCGATCGCCCACCGAGCGACCTCGCTGCGCGCGCCCTCCCCCACTCCGAGGTAGACGGCGGCGACAGCGATGCCGAACCACGCCTGTGGCGCGGGCCCACGCGGATCCGGCGAGCCGACCGCCCGAATGCCGAGGACCTTGTCACGCCCCACCTCGACGCCCTCGAGACGAAGGCGGCCGGACGCCGAGCCGCGCATCCCGAGGGCGTCAAACCCCGGCAAACGGGAGACACCGGCCGCTTCGAGGTCGACGAGGAACGTCCCCACCCGGGGCGGATCGCCGGAAGTCTCCGCGCCACCGACGCGCGCGCTGACGAGCGCGTAGCGGAGCGCCGGCAGCCACGTCGTCCACGTCTTCTCGCCGGAGAGCCGGTAGCCGTTCGGCGTCGGCTGCGCGACGGTACCGGGGACCGCTCCCCGCGCCGGCGATCCGCCCGCCTCCTCGGTCGAGGCCGCGTTCACGAGCGCGCCACCTTCGACGACCTCCCGATACAGCCAGTCCCGCAGCGGCTCCGGCCAACCCGGCGAATCGGCGATCGACCCGACGACGTGGACGTGCATCGCGAAGCCGAGCGCCGTCGAGCCGTCGGTGGCCCCGATTGCGGCGAGCATCTCCGCGGCGTCGACGATGTCCGCGCCGAGGCCGCCGTTGGCTCGTGGCACGACGACGGTGTGAAGCTTCGCGGCGACGATTGCCTCCGCCGCGCGTCGATCGAACTCGTCGCCGAGCTCGAGCCCGCGAAGCGCGGTGAGCGCGGTCGCGAGGCGGGAGGCGATCTCGGCGCGATCGTCTTGAGCGCGCCCGTCCGGCGAGGCCTCCGTCGCGGCAGGCGTGGACGTCACGGGATCACCCACCCAGCGCCGCCGCTTCTCGTCGCAGCAGCTCCCATGCGCGTTCGACGTGCCGCGGCTCCGTCCTGAGGTTCCCGACGGCGAGGCGAATCGCGAACGTTCCGTCGAGGCGGGTGTGCGACAGGAACACCTCGCCCGTCCGGTTGACCGCCTCCATCAGCGCGGCGTTCAGGTCGTCGAGCCGGTCCGACGTGGCTCCCGCCGGGCGATAGCGGAAGCAGACCGTCGAGAACGGCACGGGGGCGAGCCGCTCCCAATCGGGCGTCGCATCGATCCCGGCCGCGAACTCCTGCGCCATGGCGATATGGCGCTCGATCCGGCGCCGCAGGCCCTCGAGGCCGAACCAGCGCAGCTGGATCCACAGCTTCAGCGCACGAAATCGGCGGCCGAGCTGCGGCGTGTACTCGTTGTAGTCGCGAACCGGCGCTTCGCGATCGAGCGTCCGGAGGTACTCCGGGACGAGGCTGAACGCCTGCCGGAGGACGGGCATCCGGCGGGTCAGGAGGAGCGACGCATCGAGTGGCGTGAAGAGCCACTTGTGCGGGTTGACCACGATCGAGTCCGCGCGCTCCCAGCCGGCGAACGGCGCGCGACGCTCGGGGATGATCGCGACCGCACCCGCGTACGCCGCGTCGACGTGAAGCCACAGATGCTCGCGCTCGGCGATGGTCGCGATGTCGGCGACCGGATCGACCGATGTCGACGACGTCGTGCCGATCGTCGCGACGATCGCCATCGGCCGCATGCCGGCAGCGCGGTCCGTGGCGATCGCCGCCGCCAGCTCCGACGCGATCAGCTCAAACCGCGCGTTCGTCGGGATGCGAACAACCGACGCGCGACCGAGGCCGAGCGTCATGCAAGCCTTCTCGATCGAGCTGTGCGCCTCCGCGGATGCGTACACGCGCGGCGCACCGAGATCCGTCCGCGCGGCGAGCCCCAGGGCCGCGGCATCGAGCCCGGCGCTCTCGCGCGCGGCCGCAAGGGCGATGAGCGACGACGTCGACGCGGTGTCCGTCAGCAGCCCGTCGAAGACGTCGGGCAACCCGAGCGCCTGGCGGAGCCAATCGACGACGACCTGCTCGAGCTCTGTCGCGACCGGAGACGTTCGCCACAGCATCGCGTTCGAGCCGATCGCGGCCGTCAGCATCTCGCCGAGAATCCCGGGCGCCGACGCGCTCGTGGCGAAGTAGGCGAAGAAGCCCGGGTGCTGCCAATGGGTGACGTTCGGCTCGATCAGGCCGCGGTAGTCGGCGAGAATCGACGCGATCGGCTCCGGGCGCTCCGGCGGTGACGCCGGGAACAGCGGCCGAAGCGAGCCGGGCTCGACGCTCGGAAAGACGGGAAACCGCTCGACGGAAGCCAGGTAGTCGGCGATGACGTCGACGACCTCGTGGGCCGCGGCCCGGAATGCCTCGGGGCTCATGTCCGTGACCCCGAGCTCCTGATCGGCGTCCGGAGCGGTCGCTTCGTCGGGGAAGCCGTCGAGCTTCGTTTCGGTCACGGCGCGATCTTAGCGGCGTGCGGCTTCGGGACTCCGCGAAGCTCCCTCTGAGATCGAAACGGGATCCGCGAAAGTGTTGACGCCATCGTGATGCCAGGTGGCGACAAACTTCGGCATGACCGCGAAGGCCAGCGTCGTTCCGGCACGCAGCGGTTTTCCGCGCCGCGCCGCCCCGTCGTCGCGCGAGCGGTTTCGCGCCGCCGCACAGCGGATCACCGTCGCGGCGGGTTCGTGGCAGTTCTTCGTCGGTTCGGTCGTCGCGATCCTCATCTGGGCGGCGCTCGGCCCGGTGATGCGCTTCACGGACACGTGGCAGCTGCTCGTCAACACGCCGACGACGGTGCTGACGTTCCTTCTCGGGATCCTCATCCTGATGGAGGCGAACCGGCAGGCGAAGGAGTCCCGGATCGTCCACGAGGAGCTGCTCGCGTCGGTCCGCCAGGCCCGCAACGAGCTGGTCGACATCGACGAGCTGACGGAGGATCAGCTCGACCGGATCGAGGCGGACATCAAGCGCCGGGCACGGCGCAAGCCGGCAACGCCGCGACGACGAGGGCACAACTGAGCGTCAGACGGCGCGGCCGATGACGAGCCCCGCAACGACCGCAGTCATCCCGA
>DASWSI010000161.1:0-3579 GCA_036402715.1 Candidatus Limnocylindrales bacterium | reverse complement strand
GGACGGCATCGAGATCGACGGCTGGACGATGAAGTCCGGCGACATGGCGGGACCGGGCTCGTGTCGAGTCCTGCTCGGGGTCCCGACGATTGACGCCGCGGTCCTCGAGGTGGCGCGCGGTGGGCTCCTGCGGGAAGGGCTCGGCTACGATCGCAACGACGTCGCGGTCGTGACGAACGTCAGCGGCGACCATCTCGGCCTCGACGGGATCGAGACGGTCGAGCAGCTCGCCGCCACCAAGGGCGTCATCGTCGAGGCAGTCCCCCGCCGCGGAACCGCCGTTCTCAATGCGGACGACCCGCTCGTCGCGCGGATGGCGCGGAAGTGCCGCGGTCGCGTCGCATTCACCTCCACCGCGACGAGCCGCATGGCGGCGGGCCGGCTGACGGTCGAGCGCCACGTCGCTGACGGGAATCTCGGTGGCCTCGTCGAGGGCGAGCCGGGTCGCGAGCGGCTCGTCGTCCGGATGGGTGAGACCACGCTGATCGACATGCCGGTGTCCGAAATTCCCTCGACCTGGGGCGGAGCGGCGTGGATGAACGTGTCGAACGCGCTCCAGGCGGCGTGCGCCGCGATCGCGCTCCGCGTCCGTCCCGAGGACGTCGAAGCGGGCCTCAGGACGTTCGACACGGCGTTCGACACAGCGCCCGGTCGGCTGAATCGCGTCGAGGTCGAGGGGCGCGAGGTGATCATCGACTACGCCCACAACGTCGAGGCGCTGCGCGAGCTCGGTCAGGTCCTGGCGCGCGTGCGCGGTGACCGCCGGACGATCGGCGTCGTCAGCACGCCCGGCGACCGCCGCCGCGACGACCAGCGGGCGTTCGGGGCCGTCGCCGGCTCACTGTTCGACGAGCTGGTCGTCGCGGAGCCGAACGTCCGCGGCCGCGCACCGGGCGAGACGGCAGCGCTGCTGATGGAAGCGGCGCGAACGGGGCTCGACGGAGGCGAGCCGCGCGTCTCGACGACCGCGTTCATCCCGGATGAGCGCGAGGCTGCCTTGACGGCCGTGTCGACCGCGAGACCGGGCGATCTCGTCGTCCTGTGCGTCGCGCACGCAGGACCGGTGTACGAGGCGCTGACGCGGGCGCGGTCGCGCGGCCGCTCGCGCGCGGCGCTGAGCTGAGCGAGGAGACCGAATGGTTGGCAGCACGCAGCAGCCGGAACGGGTCGAGATCCCTGATGTCCAGACCGCGATCTCGCGCCTGGACTTTCCGATCGCGCCGCGTGACCTCGCGGCACTCGTTGCCGAGCGCAACGGCGACGAGCGCGTCGCTGCCGTCCTCGCGCGGCTGCCGGAGCGGCTCTACGAATCGCCGGCCGAGGTGCTCGACGCGGTCCGGGAGCTCGACCCCGCGGACCGGGACGCGCCACGAGCGGCCCGTGAGTCGTCGGCCGGCGTCGCGACGGCGGCGGGTTCGGCGCCGCCGGGTACGCCACCTGACGCCGACGCCGGCGCGAAGTCGAGCGCCGGGGACGGGAGCACCAGCGCTCCGTAGCCCGACGCGTGCCGGTCACGGCGTCGCGCGGCCGTGGCCACCGCCACGTCCGGGGAGTCAGCGCCGATATTGCGGACCGCTCGTCACGCCATAGACGTTGCCGTCGGGACCGCGAAAGTGGGCCCACCCGGCATCGTCCGCCTCGATCACGGGCCGGCCGAGGATCTCGACCCCGGCCGCGCGCAGCTCCTCGATCGCGGCCTTGATGTCCTCGACGAGAAACTCGGGGACGGGGCCGGTCGAGAAGTCGACGTGATCGCGGTCGCCCGGCCCGAAGACCTCGAGCTGCGAGGTGTTCGGCATCCGGCTCCACGCGAAGTCGGCCGACACGGCATCGAGCTCGACGCCGAGGACGTCGCGAAAGAACGCGACGGTCTCGCCGAATCGCTCCGTCCGGACGCCGACCCAGACCAGCCCGAGGACCTTCACGTCCGGTCGACGCGCTGCGCTGCGCGCACCAGGGCCGGGGTGCTCAGCGCCCGAAGAATTCGGTCAGGACCTGGCCCAGCGCATCTGCCGCGACGTCGTGGGACTGGCCCTCGAGGAGCCGGTACTGCCCGTTCGGGAGAGCGTCGGCGAGCACCTTCGCCGTCGCGTGCATGAACGGGAAGCTCGCGCCGCCACTCAGGACGATCGTCGGGACCTTGATGGACCTGGCCACGTCGACGGGTGGCGCGTAGTCGCCCATGATCCGCGCGTCGTACGCGAGGGTGTGCGCACGGCTCTCCATCGCCGGCCACCACGGTGCCTGCCGCGCGCCGTCGACCATCTGCTGCGGCAACCCGACGACCTTCGCCATGAAGTACTCCGCCGCGTCACCGCGCCGGCCTTCGGCGATCATCCGGTCGTACTGCTCGACCTGGTCCGCCGGGGGCCGGCCCGCGGGGTCGACGTTGTACGGCGGCTCCCACAGTGCCAGCTTCGAGATGCCGGAGAGCTGCGCCGCGGCGAGCAGCGCGAGTCCCGCGCCGGACGACGACCCGTAGAGGCACGCGGATCCGCCGGCGGCCTCGAGGACGGCATCGATGTCCTCGATCTCACGCTCGATGGCGTATGGCTGTGTGTCGCCGCTGTCGCCGCGACCCCGCCGGTCGAAGTTGTACGCGGTGAACCGCGGAGCGAGCGCGGCGGCGAGGCCGGTGTTCGAGGTCCGGTCGACGGATCCGCCGCAGACGAGGATGACGGGCGGCCCGTCGCCGGATCGCTCGATCGCGATATCCGTTCCGTCCTTCGACGTGACGTGGATGAGGTTGGGGGCAAGTGTCTGGTTCATCGGAGTCCTCGTGTGCTGCGGGTTGAATGTCAGCGGGTGGCGGCGGTCGGATCGGCCGATCGCGGCGGGTTCGCGGCGGCCACCTCGGCGGCGTTGAGCTTGCGGAACCGAAGGGCCGACCAGACCTCGTCGACGGCGATCTGGGTGATCGGCCGAAAGCCGTGCTCGGCGAGGATCGGCCACAGAGAATCACGGTTGATGTCCGCGCGGCTCGCCTTGGGATACAGAACCCATAACGCCGCAACGCGGCCCAGTGCCGCATCGTGCGACGAGAGGACGCCTCGGATCGAGCGCTCATCGGGAGCGAACACGATGGCCGTGCTCGCCTGGGTCAGGTCATCGACGGCGCGGACGCCGTCCGGCAGTGGGTCGACGAGGTGGATGCGCGACGGATCGGACGTCCAGAGCATCGTCCCGGGCTTGATCCCGAGCTTCTCGGCGACGGACTTCCCGGTCACCGCGGGCGCCCTTCGCGGAGGATCTCGATCGACCTGGCGATCCGTCGGAAGCGCGTCTCGTCTGTCTTCGCGCCCTCGACCTGCAGCGTGTGCCACGACTTGTTGCTGTACGAGAGGGCATCGAACGTCCGCTTCGCCGCTGGCTCCGCGTCGAGTGCCGCGGCGAGGTCTACCGGGACCGTAATCTCCCGCGGCGCCGTGTCGAGCTCGATGTCCACGTCGACCTCGTCGCCACCCTGGACGCCGGCGCCTGCGCGGTTGTCCGCGTTGACGCCCACCATGTAGTCGCCGCCCATGACGGCGATCGTGCTCCGGTACGTGAACCCGTTGATCGTGACGCGCACCGCCGGCC
>DASWSI010000160.1:0-3581 GCA_036402715.1 Candidatus Limnocylindrales bacterium | reverse complement strand
GGCCGGCGGGCGTACGACCGGCAGCGGCATTCGTTCGACCGCGATCAGCCGGAGATGCACGACTTCCTGACCGAGTTCCGGGCGGTCGTCGACGAGGGTGCGGGCCGAATGACGGTCGGGGAGCTGTTCGCCGCGGAGGCGCGTCGCGCCGGGTCGTATGCCGCCGAACGCCACCTCGTGTTCGACTTCCACCTGCTCGAGCAACCCTGGAGCGCGGACGCGTTCGCGGCCGCCACGGCGGAGCGGGAGGCGATCTTCGGGGAGGGGCGCTGGCCGACGGTCGTGCTGTCGAACCACGATCAGTCGCGCCACGCGTCGCGCTTCAGCGGCGGCGCCCCCGGCGACGACATCGCGAAAGCCGCGGCCGTGCTGCTCCTCACGCTCCGTGGCACGCCCTTCATGTACTACGGCGAGGAGATCGGGCTCCGCGACGTGCCGATCCCGCGGGCCGAGATCGTCGATCCGCCGGCACGTCGCGGCGGGCCGATCAGCCGGCGCATCTCGCCATGGTGGAATCGCGACCAGGCGCGCGCTCCGATGCCGTGGGGGAGCGGCCCGAACGGCGGCTTCTCGCCGTCGCGGCCGTGGCTCCGGATGGCGCCGGATTCCGCGACCCGGAACGTCGCCGCCCAGGCAGCCGACCCGTCGTCGACCCTCTCGCTCTACCGGCGGCTGATCTGGCTCCGGCGGCGGCACCCGGCGCTCCAGACGGGGCGGTACCGGCAGCTGGCCTCGTCCCGGGAGGTGTTCGCCTTTCTCCGGGCCGGGCGCGACGAGACGATCCTCGTGGCGGTGAACTTCGGGCGGACCCCGGGCTGGGCCCGCCTCGACGGCCACCCGGCGGCCGGCACGTGGACGCCCCTCCTCGGCACGCACGACCCGCTCGGGCCCGAGCGGGCCCAGGCGTCGCGGCTCGAGCTGCGGCCGAACGAGGCGATCGTGTTCCACGCGACGTGAGGGCGGCCCCGAACCGCCGAACGTACCGCTCCCGGCGGCCTTCGGACCGCTGCTACGATAGGCGCCGATTCCGTCACGACTGGAGAGAAGCTCCGTGCCGCTCGATTTCCTGAAGCGCCGAGGCGCCGAGGCCGCACCCTCCGGCGTCCAGGTCACCGCGACGCGATCCACCGCGAACGTCCTCCCCGAGGAGGTCATCGCCCAGGAGTTCCAGCTCAAGCTGTACTACGCCGGCAAGAGCAGCGAGGGCGTCCGGATGAAGGCGGGCCCGAAGGCGCTCGCCGAGCTTCCGAGCATGCTCGCCGGCATTGCCAAGAGCGAGGTCGAAGTCGTCGATCCGCTGGCGATCGAGTACAGCCACGCGAGCCCGGTCATCTCCCGCCCGACCGAGGCGATGCAGTGGCTCAACGCGCACCACGATCACTCACCGGTCACGCGCCACGCCCTCGTCGTCCTCGAGTCGATCGATGCCATCGACCTCGCCTTCGACACGTTCGCCTGCGCGATCCTCGACGGCGAGATCGACACCTCCGGGTATCCCGAGTACAACGCGGTCATCGGCGGGGTCGCGTCGCACTGGGATGAGGCGACCGGCGACATGATCTGCCGGGCCGTCGTCGGCTGGGGTGGTCGCGGCGTCCGGGGCGACACCGATCGGACGGGGACGCGGCTGCTGACGAGCCTCCTGACGAACATCCTCGCCAGCCAGTACGCGCAGGGGCTGACTGCGGTCGAGCGACCGGTCCCGGCAGCGGGGCGCGGCGGCGTCGTCTGCGCGCACTGCGGGTTTGCGTCCGCGCACGAGCGAGCGTTCTACTGCCCGAAATGCGGCATGCGGCTCCTGCGCGGCTGACGGTCGCGATCAGGTGCCGACGTACGACTACATCTGTTCGACCTGCGGCCACCGCTTCGAGGTGGTCCACGGCGTGAACGACGCGGGCCCCGAGCGGTGCCCGCGCTGCGGCGCCACGACACTCCGCAAGGCGTTCAGCCCACCCACGATCCACTTCAAGGGCTCCGGCTGGGCGAAGAAGGAGCGCAACTCCGCGGCGACGCGGAAGGCCGCGACGAGCGCCGGCGACGACCCGCCGAAGGCCGCGGAGTCGAAGCCCGCCGCGGAAGCGGGCGACAAGGCCGGATCCGGTTCGGGCGGCAAGACGTCGACGGCGACACCGGCGCCGAAGGCTGCTCCAGCGGACGGCGGCGGCGGGACGAAGACGTCCGGCTCCGCTGCCGCGGACTGAGCGATGCCCCGACCGGCAGCCGACTGGATCACCCTCGCCGAGGCGGCCGCGATCCTGAGGGCCGCGAACATCACGTTCACGCCGGCGACGATCGGGACGTGGGCCCGGACCGGGAAGCTCCAGAGCATCAAGCTCGGTGGCCGGCGTTTCGTCCGCCGCGGCCAGGTCCGCGGGCTCATCGCGGCGCCGCGGCGCGTCCACGCCGAGGAGCTCCAGCCCGGCCTCTTCGAGGAGCTGCCGCGCTGAAGATCCGGCGGCCGGCTCGGCGATGACTCTGCCGCCGGCGATCCGGACGCTCGTCGACCGCGTCGTCGGCCTCGCGCCGGTCCGCACGGCGATGCGGGTCCTGAAGATCTACGGCGACGCCGGCGGCGGGCTGCTTGCCGGCGGCCTCACGTACAGCGCCGTGTTCGCCGTGTTGCCGTCGCTGCTCCTCCTCACCGGCCTCGTCGGCTTCATGGTCACGGATCCGGAGCGTCGGGCCGCCATCGTCGGCGGGATCGGGCGCGCGCTGCCGCCGCTCGAGGGTCTCGTCACGAACCTCGTCGAGAGCATCTCCAAGGGCTCGGCCGGCTTCGGGCTCCTCGGGCTGCTCGGCCTCGCGTGGGGAGCCAGCCACTTCTACGGCTCGCTCGACGACGCCTTCTCGCGGATCTTTCTCAACGACCCGAAGCGCGGATTCATCGCCCGGACGGTTCGCGGCCTGCTGTCTGTCATGCTTCTCGTCACCGTGTTCGTCGCCGCGCTCGGCCTGACCGGGATCGGCTCGTACATCGCGGACCAGACCGCAACCCGGTTCGGTGGCGGGACGGCGTCGTTCTGGCAGATCGCATCACCGGCGCTCGCGGCCGTCGTGTTCGTCAGTGCCACCGTTCTCGTCTATCGCGTCGTCCCCGGCCGGCGAGTGAGCTGGTCTGCGCTCTGGCTGCCCGCTCTCGTCGCGGGCGTTCTCCTCGCCCTGCTCACCCAGCTGTTCAGCTTCATCGCGCCGCGACTCATCGGGGTCGCGTCCGTCTACGCGGCGTTCGTCGCCGTCTTCGCCGCCATGGTCTGGCTGTCGACCGGCTTCCAGATCCTCCTCATCGGCGCGGCATGGGTCCGCGACAGGACGATCCAGCGCCACGAGGAGACGGCGATGCCTTCAACCGGAACAAGCAACAACGTGGAGGAACGATGAGGCGTCCAGACCTGGCGTCCGACGGCGGCCGAGGCCGACCGGGCGGCGCGGCACGCCCAGGCGGGACCACGGCGCCGGCGATCCTCGCGCTGCTTGCGCTGGTGATCGCGTCGATCGCGCTCGGCCTGACGCTCCTCCGGACCGCGGGCACGGACGCCGCCGAGTGCCGGACGTCGGCATGGAACGCATTGCCCGGCACGTCC
>DASWSI010000159.1:0-2359 GCA_036402715.1 Candidatus Limnocylindrales bacterium | reverse complement strand
CGGCGGCGGTGCGGTGCAGCCGATCGACGAGCTCGTTCCCGGCGACGTCTCCGCGGCGGCGTTCTGGCTCGTCGCGGCCGCGATCCATCCGGACGCCGAGCTGACGCTCCGTGGCGTCGGCGTCAACCCGACGCGTCGCGCCGTGATCGACCTCCTCCGCGCGATGGGCGCGGAGATTGACGAGCAGGCCGGCGGCGTGGCGTCGGACGACGGCCGTGGCGAGCCGCTGGCGGACCTGACCGTCGGATCGAGCCGGCTGCGAGGCATCGACATCGGGCCGCGGGACGTCGCCGCGGCGATCGACGAGATCCCGATCCTCTGCCTCGCCGCGGCGTGCGCCGATGGAACGACCCGGATCCGCGGTGCCGCCGAGCTGCGGCACAAGGAGTCCGACCGGCTCACCGGGATCGCCGCCGGCCTGACGGCCCTCGGTGCGCGAATCGAGGTCAACGGCGACGACCTCGAGATCCGCGGTGCCGCGCCGCTCACCGGCACCGCGACGGACAGCCTCGACGACCACCGCCTCGCGATGACGTTCGCGATCGCTGCGCTCGTCGCCCGTGGCGAGACCACGATTCGGCGGCCGGCGAGCATCGCGATCTCCTACCCCGGCTTCTTCGGCGAACTCGAAAGGGTGCGAGCATGAGCAAGCGCGTCGTCCTCATCGGCCATCCCGTGGCGCACTCGCTGTCCGGCGCGATGCAGCAGGCCGCGTTCGACGCGCAGGGCATCGACGCGAAGTACGAGCTGTGGGATCGGGCGCCGATCGACCTCGCCGAATCGGTCGCCGAGCTTCGCGGCGACGACTTCCTGGGGGCGAACCTGACGATCCCGCACAAGGAGCGGGTCGTGCCGCTCGTCGACCGCCTGACCGAGGAAGCCCATGCGACCGGCGCCGTCAACACGCTGACGAAGGAAGGCAAGCGGCTCGTCGGCCACAACACGGACGTGGTGGGGTTTCGGACGGCGCTCGACCGGCTCGTCGGGAAGCAGAAGATGCCGCGCCAGGCGGTCGTTCTCGGGGCCGGCGGTGGCGCGCGGGCCGTGATCTACGGCCTGATCACCGAAGGGTTCCAGCGGATCATCGTCTTCAACCGGCACCTCCATCGTGCGGAGGGCATGGTCAAGCACTTCGGGCGGAGCGCCGCGCACATGGAGCTCCGGGCGATGCCGTGGCACGACTCGATCATCGAGTCCGAGCTGACGAAGTCGAAGCTGCTCGTCAACGCGACATCGATCGGGCTCGTGTCAGACGAGAGCCCGATCCCGGGCGAGATCCTCGCTCCGGAGCTGCTCGTGCTCGACCTGATCTACAGCCGGACGAAGCTGCTCCGCGACGCCGAATCAGCGGGCTGCACGGCCGCGGACGGCGAGCTGATGCTGCTCCACCAGGGCGCGGCCGCGTTCACGCTCTGGACAGGCCAGCCGGCGCCCCTCGAGCTGATGCACGAGAAGCTGACCGAGGCACGCGCGTCCGGGCTGCGATCCGCCGAGGGCGAGCCCGCGGGTGTCGCGGTGGCAGCCGAGCCGGCGGCCGGCGTCGGGGCGGGGTCGGGCGCCGCGCCGTCCGCGACGGCAAGCGGCAGCGGCGCCGGCTGACGGCCGGACGCGCGTGGGCCACTTCCGCTTCCTGACCGCGGGCGAGTCGCACGGTCCAACGCTCGGTGTCGTGCTCGACGGCATCCCGGCGGGGCTCCGCGTCTCGGCCGACGATCTCGCGATCGATCTCGCGCGCCGGCAGCGTGGCTATGGCCGCGGCGCTCGGCAGGCGATCGAGCAGGATCGGGCCGAGATCGTCGGCGGCGTCCGGCACGGGCTCACGCTCGGGTCGCCGATCCTGCTCCTCGTTCGGAACCGCGACTGGGAGAACTGGACGAAGGTCATGCAGGTCGAGGCGCTGACCGAGGACGGGCTGGCGGAGCTCGCGAGCGCGGCCCAGGACGGCAACAAGCGCGCGACGCCGGTGACGCGGGTGCGGCCGGGCCACGCCGACCTGGCGGGCGCCGTGAAGTACGGCTTCAGCGATGTCCGGAACGTCCTCGAGCGCGCGTCCGCGCGCGAGACGGCGGCACGGGTGGCGGCCGGCGGCGTCGCGCGCGCGTTCCTGCGCGAGCTGGGGATCGAGGCGTGGTCATTCACCGCGGAGGTGGGCGGGGTCGCGGTCGACCCGATGCGTTCTACGCGCCCGCGCGACGAGGCGGACGCGTCGCCGCTTCGCTGCCCGGACCCCGACGCGGAGACGCGGATGATCGCCCGGATCGACGAGGCGCGATCGAACGGCGATTCCGTCGGCGGCGTCTTCGAGGTCGTCGCGCGCGGCCTGCCGATCGGGCTCGGCTCGTACGTCCACTGGGATCGA
>DASWSI010000158.1:0-3738 GCA_036402715.1 Candidatus Limnocylindrales bacterium | reverse complement strand
TCCATCATCGTCACGAGCGAGGCGGCGCGGCGGGCGAACCGGACCTCGTGGGTGACGACGATCATCGTCATCCCCTCGCGGGCTAGCTCCTCCATCACGACGAGGACCTCGCCGACGAGCTCGGGGTCGAGCGCCGACGTCGGCTCGTCGAACAGCATGACCTTCGGGCTCATGACGAGTGCGCGGGCGATCGCGACACGCTGCTGCTGGCCGCCGGACAGCTCGCTCGGGTAGAACCGCGTCCGGTCGGCGAGCCCCACGCGGGTGAGCATGTCCGCCGCCCGATCGCGCGCTTCCGACCTCGGGCGCCGGCGGACTTCGGTGAGACCGAGCGAGACGTTCTCGAGCGCGGTGAGATGCGGGAACAGGTTGAACTTCTGAAAGACCATCCCGATATCCGAGCGCTGTCCGGCCAGCTGGGATTCAGGCAGCGCGACGACGCCGCCACGCGACTCCCGAACCCCGAGTCGCCGGCCCTCGAGTCGCACCTCGCCGGCGTCGACGGGCTCGAGCAGCGCGAGGCAGCGAAGCAGCGTGCTCTTCCCCGAACCGGACGGCCCGAGGACCGCGCGGACGTCGCCGCGCTTCACCTCGAAGGTCACGCCGCGGAGCACCTCGTTATGCCCGTAGCGCTTGTGGATGTCGACCGCTTCGAGGAGCGGGCCGGCCGGGGACGCCGAGGTCGGCCGCGCGACGTCGTCGAGAAGCGGCCGCTCGAACGTCATCGGCCGCCGACGCCCGTCAGCCCGCCGACAATCCCGACCGTCCTCGCCTGCGACGTCCAGCGGAACCGCCGCTCCAGCCAGCTCTGGACGACCATGAAGACGCTGACGATCACCAGGTAGTAGATCGCGGCCGCGAGGTAGAACTCGGCGAACTTGAACGTGATCGAGATGTTCCGCTGCGTCGTGCTCAACAGCTCCTGCAGCGAGATGGCGCTGGCCAGGCTCGTGATCTTGAGCATCGTGATGAACTCGTTCGCCGTCGGCGGGATGATGACCCTGATCAGCTGCGGCAGCGTCACCCGACGGAAGACGCTCCACGGCCTCATCCCGAGCGCACGCCCGGCGAGCTTCTGGCCTTCGTCGATCGCGAGCAGCCCGCCGCGCGTGATCTCGGCCATGTACGCGCCCTCGTTGATCGACAGTGCGACCCACGCCGCGAGGAACGGCGAGAACCAGTCCTCGCGCAACGCCGGGAACAGCTGCGGCAGGGCGTTCCAGACGAAGAACAGCTGGACGAGCGTCGGGATCGCGCGGAACACCCAGACGTACGTCCAGCTCGCCCCGCGCACCACGACGTTGCTGCTCTCGCGCATTGCCGCGAGGACGAGCCCGATTCCGACCGCCGTGAGCTGCGCGGCCGCCGTCAGCGCGATCGCGACGAGCGCCCCCTCGCGGAAGGCCGCCGACGTCAGGGCGTCGAAGAAGACCTTTGGATCGAACTCCATCCGGTGCGCGCCGGAGCGTCAGGCCCTGCGGAGTGGCGCTACTTGATCACTTCCAGGTTGGCCGGATCCAGGTTGTACTTCGTCGCGAGCGCGGCAAGGGTCCCATCGTCCTTCAGCGACTTGAGCGCCGCGGAGAGAGCCGTACCGAGATCCGTCTTGCCCTTGCCGAAGTAGATCCCGTACTGGAAATTGCCCGGGACCGTGTACGCGATGTCGTACTTGCCCGGGTTCTTCAGGCGGAAGTCGGCGACGCCCGTGTCGGTCTCCCACACGGCGTCGACGCGCCCGATGACGATCTGCTGGAGCTCGTCCGGGACCTTGGCGTAACCCTGGACCTTGATCGCGGGCTGGCCGGCGGCGGTGCACTTGTCGCTCGCCGCCTTGGAGGCCTCCTCCACGAGCCCGCCGCTCTGGATCGAGATGGTCTTGCCGCACAGGTCGGACTCCGAGTGGATGCCCTTCGGGTTGCCGGCGGGAACCATGATCTGGTGGCTCGACTTGAAGTACGCGACCGCGTCGGCCTGCTTCGTGCGCGTGTCGTTGATGTACAGCGCCGTCCACACGATGTCGCAGCGCTTCGCGACCAGCGCGGGGATGAGTCCGTCGAAGCCGGTGTTGACGATCTTCTCCGTCAGCCCGAGCTTCTTGACGACCGCCTGGTACGCCTCGACGTCGAACCCGACCGGCGTCGTGGGCGCGCTCGGCTGGAAGAATTCCATCGGCGAGTACTCGATGTCCACGCAGTCCGACAGCTCGCCGGGCTTGATCAGCGACGTCGGGGCCGCGATCGATGGTGCAGCGCTCGACGACGCCGCCGAGCTGGGCGCGATGCTGGCGACCGATGCGACGGCGGACGCCGACGACGTCGCGGGCGCCGCGGTGCCGGTGCAGGCAACCGCGACGGCGCCACAGGCGAGCAGCGCGGCGAGGCGCTTGACGGCAGAGCTCACGGCTATCCTCCTCCATGCGTCGGCGCGGCCGCGGCACCCGCCCCACGGGACGCCGCCCTCCCCGGGCCGATCGCATCGCCGACACTTGTACCACCTTTGGTCGGCTTCGCAAGCCCGCCGCCCGGGCATTTCGGAGGAGCGTCGATGAGCAGCGGTGACGCCGGCGTGATCTTCGCGGGCGGTCGCGTCGTCACCGCGAACGTCGCTCGGCCTTCCGCCGAAGCCGTCGGCGTCCGTGGCGACCGGATCGTCGCCGTCGGGAGCGAGGCGGAGGTGCGCGCCGCCATGCCCCCGGACAGCGCGGTGATCGGACTCGCCGGCCGGACGCTCGTCCCCGGCTTCATCGATGCCCACAACCACTTCCTCGCCACGGCCGAGTCCTTCTCCGCGATCGACGCTCGGGACCCGTCCGTCCATTCCACGGCAGACCTCATGGCGCTCGTCGAGGCGGCGGCCGAGCGGACGGAGCCCGGGCGGTGGGTCCGCGGGTTCGGCATGGACTGGACCCGGTTCGAGGACGGGCGGCGCCCGACACGGTGGGATCTCGACAAGGTCACCACGGATCACCCCGTCGTCATCCTCCACGTATCCGGCCATTACGCGCTCGTCAACTCGCGGGCGATGGAGGCACGCGGGATCCGGGACGACGTCCGCGATCCGGTCGGTGGCTCGTTCGAGCGCGACGAAGCGGGCCGCCCGACGGGACTGCTCCGCGACACGGCCACGAACCTCGTCCTCCAGCTGTCGGTGGACATCGGCAGCCACGGCCCGAACTTCCACACGGAGGTTCCGCTCGAGGACATGGTCGCGATGCTCGACGACGGGTCGTCGCGCTACCTCGCCGCGGGGTTGACGACGATCTGCGATCCGCAGGTCACGTCGCGCGAGCTCGGGGCGTACCGGGAGGCGCGCGCACGAGATGTGCTCGGCGTCCGCACGGTCTGCCTGCCGCTGTCGTCGCAGCTCGGCGAGTTCGAGGCGATCGGGCTCGCCGGACCGTTCGGTGACGACCGGCTCCGGATCGCCGGGATGAAGTTCTACACGGACGGCGCGATCACCGGCGGGACCGCGGTCTTCAGCCGGCCGATCGGGCCGAAGGGCGAGTTCGCCGGCACGCTGTACCACGAGCCGGACGAGCTGCGCGACCTCCTCGTCCGCGCGGCCGCGTCGGGGTGGCAGCTCGCGATCCACACGATGGGTGACCGGGCGATGGGGATCATGCTCGACGGCGTCGAGGCGGCGCGAGGCCCGCGGGTCACCGGAACGCGCGGCGGCGGCGGGCGCGACACGCAACGGACGCGCGGCGGCCGCGGCGACGCGGACCACCGCGACCGGATC
>DASWSI010000157.1:0-1962 GCA_036402715.1 Candidatus Limnocylindrales bacterium | reverse complement strand
TCCGGTCCAGCGAGGTCGAAGGCCGTCAGGCCGCGATCGAGAAACCCGGCCGCGACGCGTGCCAGCCGCTCGTTGTCGCTCGGCTCGTGCGATCGGAGCGCCGTGCAGATGAGCCGAACGACCGTGCCCGTCGCCGCGGCGCCCCGCTCCGCGCCCGCGCACACCGCCGCGATGCCGTCCTCGAGGGAGAGGCCGCGCCGAACGTGAAGCAGCGGCCCCCAGCGAACCTCGACGTAGCGGACGCCGTCCACCGCCTTCGACTCGACGAGCTCCGCGGTGACGCGCTCGAGCGCCTCCGCGTCCTGGAGCAGGGCGATCGGCAGGTCGAATGCCTTGAGGAGCTCCGCCTGGTTCGAGCACCGCTCGGGCGCCACGAGCGCGGCCCGCATCGCGGGGACGTTGCGTGGCGCCTCCACGCCCCGTGTCCGCGCCAGGTCGAGCGCCGTCTCGATCCGTACCGACCCGTCGAGGTGGAGATGCAGCTCCGCCTTCGGCATCGACCGGATGAGCTCCGGGACCATCGGCTGGGTCGGCGGCGTCACCGCCGGATGCTACGATGCGGCCGCCCCTTGCACCCCGTCGCCGGGCGGTCGCGCGCACAGCCAGAGGCAGAATCATGGCCACGATCCTCGTCACCGGCGCCGGCGGCTTCGTCGCCCGGCACACGGTTCCACTGCTCATCGGTGACGGCCACCGCGTCGTCGCGCTGACCCGGACGCGCGCCGCTGGCGAGGTCGTTCGGGATCGGCTGTCGCCGGAGCGGCGGTCCGCGATCGAGCTTCGCGAGGGTGACATCAGCCGACCGGATTCGCTCCGCGGCGCCTTCGCCGGCGTCGATGCGATCCTCCATCTCGCGGCCATTCCCACCGATCGGCGCCGCGGCGCGGAGATGCGCCTCGTCAACACGGAGGGGACACGCAACCTGCTCGTCGCCGCGAAGTCGGCCGGCATCCGGCGCTTCGTCCACCTCGGTGCGATGGGGGTCGAGGATGACCCGAAGCTGCGCTACGCGTCATCGAAGGCGAAGGCCGAGCGCGCCGTCACCGAGAGCGACCTCGCGTGGACGATCCTCAAGCCGTCGCTCATGTGGGGCGAAGGCGACGGCTTCTTCAACCTCATCGCCGACCTCGTCCGGACATCGCCAGGCGTCGTCCCGATCCCGGCGAAAAGTGCGAGCCGGTTCCAGCCGCTCTGGGTCGGCGACCTCGCGAAGGTCGTCCTCCGCTGCTTCCAGGATGAAGCGGCCACGGCGCGCCGCGCGTTTCCGCTCGGTGGCCCGCGCTACTGGACGTATCGCGAGATGGTCGAGGAGGTTCTTCGCGCGCTCGAGGCACGACGCGCGATCGTGCCGGTTCCGCAGGTCCTCATTCGATTCGTCGCCCGCGCGGCCGAGACCGTCGGATTGCCGTTCCCCGTCGCGACGGACCAGCTCCGGCAGCTCGCGTTCGACAACATCGGGCCGCTGACCGGGGTGCGTGACGCATTCCGGTTCGAGCCGCGGCCGATGGAGGGGAACCTCGGCTACCTGAAGCGCAAGCGCGCGGAGCAGCAGGCGGTCGCCCCGATCGCGGGCGCGTGACCGACTCAGGCATCTGGGTGGCGCGCGCGCGGGCGATCGCGAATGCGATTGCGTATCTCGCAGTCTGGCTCGTGGCGATCGAGCTGATCGCGCTCGGCGCCGCGGGCCTCGTGGCGGCGATCGATCATCAGCCCGGGACCGCGGCACGCGCCGAGCTGACGTGGGCCGGCGACCAGGCGATCGAGCCCGCGCTGAATGCCGCGACGGCGAACCTCGTGTCGCTGGGCTCCGACGTCGACCGGCTCGGCGTGCTCGGTCGGGGCGCACTCGCTGCGCTCGCGTCGAGTCAGTGGGACGACCTCGACAGCGCGGTCAACGACGGTGGCGTGCTCGTCCTCCAGATTCGCGCCGAAACGGATCGACTTCGGACGGCGGTTCTCGCG
>DASWSI010000156.1:0-2456 GCA_036402715.1 Candidatus Limnocylindrales bacterium | reverse complement strand
CTCGCGGCGTGGCGCTCGGACGGGACGCTTCACAAGGATCCACGTCCGTCGCTCTACGCCTACGAGCAGACATACGTCGTCCCCGGCACGTCGATCGAGCGGACGCAGCGCGGCTTCTTCGGCCGCCTGAAGCTCGAGGCGTTCGGACCCGCGTCAGGCGTCCGGCCGCACGAGCGGACGCTCGCCGCGCCGAAGGAGGATCGCTACCGCCTTCTCCGCGCGACCGGCGTGAACACGAGCCCCGTCGCTGTCCTGTATGAGGATGGAACCGGGCGCGCCGCGGACGCGCTCGCCACGATGACATCGGGCCGCGCCGAGGTCGACGTTCGCGACGCCGACGGCGTCCGACATCGCCTCTGGCCGGTTCCCGATGACGGCTCCGCGGACGGCGCGGTCGCGACGCTCGTGTCGGTGGCGGGCGAGCGACCCGTCACGATCGCCGACGGCCATCACCGCTACGAGACCGCGCTCCGCTATCGCGACGAGCGCCGGATGAGCCGGTCGTGCGAGGAGGATCCGGCGTTCGACTACCTCCTGACGCTGTTCCTCGAATCGACCGGCCAGGAGCTGACCGTCCTGCCGACGCATCGCATCGTGTGCGGCCTGGGACGCGACGGGTCCCTGCTCGATCGCGCCGCGGCACTCTTCGACGTCGCACCTGCGACGCGCTCGGAGCTCGTCTCGACATTCGCCGGTGGCGGCCATGGCGGGCAAGGCCGCTTCGGGCTGTGGACGAGGTCCGGCGGCGCGGTCCTTCGTGCGCGGCGCGACGCGCTCCGTGACGGCGTTCCCGCCGGCGGCCCGGCGCTGCAGGCGCTCGACGTCACGGCTCTCGGGGCCGCGCTCGAGCGGCTCGCCGGGATCGACGCGGCCGCGGCGACGGCCGGCGACCGTCTGGCGTACACGAAGTCCGCGGAGGAGGCGACCGAGCGCGTCGACGCCGGGCTCGATGGCGCTGACGCAGCGTTCCTCCTCGAGCCGACGCCGGTCGATTCGATCATCGCGGTCGCCGCGGAAGGCGATGTCATGCCGCAAAAGTCGACGTACTTTCATCCCAAGCCGCTCACCGGCCTGGTGATCAACCCGCTCGAGTGGTGAACCGGATGCCCGAAACGACGCCAGACCAGATCCTCGCTCGCGCCCAGGTCCCGCCGGTCAACGGCCGGCCGGTCCGCAAGGACGAGATCGAGATCCATGATCGCGGCCTCTACATCGAGTCCTGGCTGCCCGAGCGCCGATCGCGGCGGAAGCCCCTGCTGTTCGTCCACGGCGAGCTGGCGGGATCGTGGGTCTGGGAGCGGTACCTCGGGTACTTCGCGGGCCGGGGCTGGGAGGGCCACGCCCTCAACCTCCGGAACCACTACTGGTCCGAGACCGCGGACCCCACGGACCTTTCGTTCGACACCTACACGGAGGACGTCGTCGCGGCGATGAACCGCCTCGGTCCCACGACCGTCGCCGTGGGCCACGGGATGGGTGGACTCCTCGTGATGAAGGCGGCCGAACGGATGCCCCTCGCCGGCCTCGTCCTGTTGTCGCCCGAGCCTCCCGCGGATTTGCGGCCGCCGGCGCGGGCGCACGAGCTGCGGGACGTCCCGGACGTCTATGGCAAGGCGGCGATCGGCTGGGAGACGCTGCCCGAGAAGCTCCAGCGCGACCATCGTGACCTGACGATCGAGGACGTCCTGCGGATCCAGCACTTCCTCGGCCAGAAGCCGCACGAGGCGGGCGCCGCACGGCGCCAGGTTCTCGGCGGCGTGTCGATCGATCGCGGCCCGTTCGCCGAGGTGCCGAAGCTCGTCATCGGTGCCGGGCTCGACGCGTACGTCCCTGAGCCGACGACCGAAGCCGTCGCCGAATGGCTCGGCGCGACGTACGAGCCGTTCGGGGCCCATTCCCATTTCGGCCTGCTCCTCGGCGAGCAGGGCTACCAGCAGGTGGCCGACTCGATCCGGGGGTTCCTCGAGGCGAACCGCCTGTAGGCCGCCCGCGCCGCCGCGCCTGAGCCGGTCGTTGCCACTCCGGCGGGGCGCTTGGTACCATTCGGCTCCGCCCGGCGTCCCCCCGACGCCGCGCCGGGACCTCGCCGCATTCGTCTAGAGGCCCAGGACACCGCCCTCTCAAGGCGGAGATCACCGGTTCGAATCCGGTATGCGGTACCAGCACCCGGCCCCGTACCTCCGACCGAACTTCGTGCGCCCGCGCGCAGCCGAGAGTCTGCCTTGACTTCCGGCGCCCAGATATTATGCTACCCGTAGATAGCAAGTATCGAGGACGAGATGAAAGTCGCGATCACGGGCGGGACAGGGTTCGTGGGCCGCCACCTGGCGGCGCGCCTGAGCGAACAGGGGCACGAGGTCGTCGTGATTGGTCGCGACGGAGCCAGGGCGGGGCTTCTCCCCGGACGTGTTGCGTTCATTGCGGCCGACATCACGGACACCCGCGCCTGACGGCGG
>DASWSI010000155.1:0-4113 GCA_036402715.1 Candidatus Limnocylindrales bacterium | reverse complement strand
CCGAGCCCTCACGGAGACCCACCGATGACCGACCCGTACGCGCTCGATCCGGTTCTCACCCCCGGCGAACGAAGCCGGCTGTCGTTCAACGAGGAGCACCGCGCGGACGATGAGCGGTACGAGCTCTTCGAGGGACACGTCCTCGGCGGCGGCAAGGTCGAGGCAGGGGACTGGATGCCGGACGAGTACCGGACGAGCGTCCTGCGGTTCGTCGAGATGCACGCCAACAGCGAGCTGATGGGCGTCCTGCCGGAGCGCGACTGGATCATGAAGGCGCCGACGCTGCGCCGGAAGCTCGCGCTCACGGCCAAGATCCAGGACGAGGTCGGCCACGCCCAGCTGCTCTACCGCGTCGCGGAGGATCTCGGCAAGCCGCGCGAGGCGATGGTCCAGGACCTCCTCGCCGGGAAGACGAAGTTCCACAACGTCTTCCACTACCCGACGCGCACGTGGGCCGATGTCGGGATCATCGCCTGGCTCGTCGACGCAGCCGCGATCGTCGCCCAGCAGGCGCTTCGGGATTCGTCGTACGCCCCGTACGCGCGAACGATGCGCAAGATCTGCTGGGAGGAGTCCGTCCACATCATGCATGGCCGTGATGTCGTCGTGACGATGGTCAACGGCACGCCGGTCCAGCGGGCGATGGTCCAGGAGGCGCTCGACCGCTGGTGGGCCCCGCTCATGCAGATGCACGGGCCGCGCAGCGACCGCTCGAAGGACCGCGACATCCACTGGCGGATCAAGGCCAAGACGTCCGAGGAGCTCCGCCAGGAGTTCCTCTCGATCTACGTGCCGCGCATCCGGGAGCTGGGGCTGACGCTGCCGGACCCGGAGCTCCGATACGACGACGAGACGGCCGAATGGCGCTACACCGAGCCGGACTGGCAGGAGCTCCGGACGGTCGTCACGAACCACGGGCCGATGTCACAGGAGCGGCTCGAGTTCCGCCGCTCGAACTGGGCCGACACCGCGTGGGTCAGGAACACGATCCTCGCTGCGGCACCGGCGGCCGCCTGATGCCACGCGCCGTCGCGAAGCCCAGCCAGGCCGCGGCCGCCGGCCTCGAACCGTGGGAGGTCTTCCGGCAGGAGAAGGAAGGCGACGCGATGCGGCACGGGGGCAGCGTCCTCGCACCCGATGCCGAGCTCGCGGTCCACTACGCGCGGGAGCTGTACGGTCGGCGGCAGGAGAGCGTTCGGCTGTGGGTCGTGCGTCGGGCGGACGTCCACGACCTCGACGACCAGGACCTCCTCCAGCCGCCGCTCGATCGGTCGTTCAAGAAGCCCGGCGGCTACGTGATGCGCGACAAGCTCGCCGCGGCACGCGAGCGGTCCGGGCAGGCGAAGCCGCGGGCCCGAACCGGCGGCGAGCCGACGGCGCCGGAAGGCACGGACTCGTGACCCCGGCAGCGGCGTCGGAGCTGCTCCCCGCCACCCGCAACGCCCTGTCGCTGCTCCTGCTTTCGCTCGCGGACGACGAGTTCGTCATCGGCTTCAGCGATTCCGAATGGACCGGGATCGCGCCGATGCTCGAGGAGGACGTCGCCCTCAGCTCGCTGGCCCAGGACGAGCTCGGCCACGCGCAGGCGTTCTACCGGCTTCTCGCCGATATCGTCGCCGACGGCCGCGATGCCGACGGGATCGCGTACGACCGCCCGCCCGAGGGCTACTACCACGCCCGCCTGCTCGACCACCCCCGCGGCGACTGGGCCAGCACGATCGTCCGGCGCTACCTCTACGAGACCGCGGACGCGGTTCGGCTCGAGGCGCTCGCATCGTCGTCGTGGACGCCGCTCGCGGAGCTGGTCGGCAAGATTCGGCGCGAGGAGCGGTACCACCTCATGCACGTCGGGGCGTGGTTCGAGCGACTGGCATCGACACCCGGTGAGCCGCGGGCGCGGCTGCTCGACGCGCTGAAGCGGATGGGCCCGGACGCGGGCACGGTCCTCGCGGAGCTGCCGACGGAGCTGGCGCTCGAGATGGCCGGCATCGCGACGTCCGGGTCAGCGGATCTGGAGGCGCGCTGGCGCGCTGGCCTCGCGCCGGTGTTCACGCGGCTCGATCTCCCGCCCCTCCCCGCGACCGCCGATCCCGCTCATGCGCGCACGGCGCATTCGGACGCGTTCCGGAGGCTCCACGCCGACTTCACCGCTGTCCGCCAGATCGATGCCGGAGCGACGTGGTGATCGACGCAGCGGTCAACGAGATGGCCGTCCGAGCCGCGCTCGCCGACGTTCCGGATCCGGAGATCCCGTTCGTCTCCGTCGTCGATCTCGGGATGGTCGAGCGGGTCGACGTTCGCGGCGGACGGATTCGCGTCGAGCTGCTGCCGACGTTCGTCGGTTGCCCGGCGATCGATGTGATTCGGGGCGCTGTCGCGGATCGGCTTGGGCAGTTCGGTCAGCCGGTCGACGTCGATGTGACGTACCGGGTCCCGTGGACTTCGGACCGGATCACCGAGAGCGGGCGCGAAAAGCTCCGCCGATCCGGCTTCGCGCCGCCAACCGCGGACGGCACGACGCACTGCCCGTACTGCGGCTCCGCGAACGTCGCGATGGACAACCTCTTCGGGCCCACCCAGTGCCGCTCGCTGTTCTACTGCCGCGCCTGCCGCCAGCCATTCGAGCAGTTCAAGGCGGTCTGATGCTCCGCGTCGGGTCGATCGTCATCCGCGTCGAGGACCTCGAGCGCCAGGCGGCGTTCTGGACCGCGGCCCTCGACTACGTTCGCCGAACGGGCGACGACGGCGATTTCGCGCTGCTCCGTCCGCGATCCGGCGACGGCCCGAACGTCTCGCTCGACGAGCACGCGGCAGCGGTCCAGATCCCACCGCGGATCCACCTCGACCTGTACGCGGAGGATCAGGCCGCGGAGGTTGCGCGGCTGATCGCGCTCGGTGCGACGGAGGTCCACTGGGACAGGCGGCCGCCGGACGCCGACTACGTGATTCTCGCGGACCCCGAGGGCAACCGCTTCTGCGTCATCGACACGAAGCGCTAGCCGATGGCGGGCGAGATCGTCGGCGTGGTCGGCACGGGGACGATGGGCGCGGGAATCGCGCAGCTCGCACTTGAGCACGGCCACGAGGTCGTGATCCACGACGTCGATGAGGATGCGATCGCACGGGGTCGCGACCGAATCCGCGACGGGCTCGCGAGGCGCGCCTCGAAGCTGGGACTCGATAGCGAGACCCGTGACGAGTGGATATCGACCCGCCTCGGCGCGCTGCGCGAGGCCGAAACGATTGCCGGCCTCGCCGCCGAGGTGGACGTCGCGATCGAGGCCGCGCTCGAGGATCTCGGGCTCAAGCGGGAGATCTTCCGGGCACTCGACGACGCGTCCGCGCCGGAGGCGGTTCTCGCGACGAATACGAGCGCGCTTTCCGTCGCCGACATCGCCGCCGTCACGAAGCGCCCGGGCCGAATCATCGGGCTGCACTTCTTCAACCCGGCAGCCGTCATGAAGCTCGTCGAGGTGGTCGCTCCCACGGGCGCCGATCCGGCCGCCGTCGACCGCGGCGAGGCTCTGGTGACGAGCTGGGGCAAGACCGCCGTCCGATGCACGGATACGCCCGGCTTCATCGTCAATCGGGTCAACCGGCCGTTCACGCTCGAGGCACTCCGGATCGTCGAGGAGGGGACCGCGTCGATCGAGGACATCGACACGGCGATTCGCGACGACGGCTTCCCGATGGGGCCGTTCGAGGTGATGGACCTCATCGGGATCGACGTCAACCTCGCGACCGCCCGAGGCCTGTTCGAGGGGTTCACGGGCCTCGAGGGCGAGTCGGCGGAGCGGTTTCGGCCGTCGCGGATCCAGGAACGGCTCGTCGCGGAAGGGCGGCTCGGCCGCAAGACCGGGACGGGCTTCTATCGATACCGGGATGGCGAGCGGACCGGGCCCGCGGAGGAGTTCCGGCGGCCGGTCAATGGCGCCGCCCGGCCGCGGGCCGTCGACAGGATCACGCTGGCGATCGTCGCCGAGGCCTATCGCGCCGTCGCGGCCGGCGTCGCCGCCCGCGACGACGTCGATCGCGCGCTCGTCCTCGGGGCGGCACATCCCATCGGGCCGTTCGCTCGCGCCGACGCCATCGGTGGACCTGGCGAGGTGCGTG
>DASWSI010000154.1:0-13276 GCA_036402715.1 Candidatus Limnocylindrales bacterium | reverse complement strand
CAAGAAGAACCGCAAGCTCCGCCGGCTGAGGGAGCTCTACCCGGACGTCCGAATCAAGCTGTTCTACGCGCGCGACTTCCGCGCGCTGATGCTCAAGTACGGCCGCCTCGGAGTCGTCGACGGGCTGTCGGGGACGCTCGGCCAGGTGCCGTCCCATCGCCTCGTGGCCGCCGATGCAGCCGTCGCGACTCCTGTCAATCACGTCGCGGCTGCCAGCGACGCCGCGGCAGGCCAACCGACGATGCCTGTCGCTGCGCCGTCGCCGGCGGTGGACACCGGAGACATCGCGCTCGCCGAGCGCCCGGTGCATCGGTCGCGCTCTGCCCGCCGCCGCCGCGCCGCCGCCGCGCGCCGCTCGGAAGCCGCGCTGACGGCGCCGGACCTCGCGCTGAGCGCCCATTCGGTGTTCCTCGACGGACCCGCGGCGCACGGCGCCGCCTCCGCCGACCGATGACGCGACGCGCGGACCTCGGGGCCGACATCGGCGAAGTCCTCGTCTCCGAGGAGCAGATCCAGGCGAAGGTCGCCGAGCTCGGGGCGCGGATCAGCGCGGACTACGCGGGTCGCGAGCTGACTCTCGTTAGCGTCCTGAAAGGCTCGCTGCCGTTCATGGCGGACCTCATGCGGGCGATGACGATCCCGCTCCGGATCGACCTCATGGAGGTCTCGTCGTACGGCGGCACGTCAACGGAATCGTCCGGCCTCGTCCGGATCCTCAAGGACCTGTCGGCGAGCATCGAGGGCGCGGAGGTCCTGATCGTCGAGGACATCATCGACACCGGGCTGACGTTGAACTACCTCGTCCGTTACCTGCGCGGCAAGAACCCGCGCTCGCTCCGGATCTGCACCCTCCTCGACAAGCCCGCGAGGCGCCTCGTCGAGATCCCGGTCGACTACGTGGGCTTCACGATCCCGGACCAGTTCGTCGTCGGCTACGGGCTCGACTACGGCGAGCTGTACCGAAATCTGCGGTATGTCGGCGTGCTGCGGCCCGAGGTCTACACGGAGCCGGCGTGACGATGAACCGCCGGCCACTCGGCCGTGGCCGCGTCCTCGCGATCGTCTTCGCGATCGTCATGCTCGCCGCCTGCCTGCTGCCGTGGTACACGTTTCCGGGCGCGGATCTCCCGGGACGGCCGCTGAACGGGTTCAGTGGCAGCGGCTTCCTCGTCTTCCTCGCGGCGCTTGCCGTGCTCGCGGTCGTATCACTCCCGTACGCCGCCGGCGATCGGCCGGTCGGAGCGGATCGCTGGCTCATCTACCTGCTGCTCGCGATCGCGGCCTGGGTCGGTGTCGTGGTCTGGCCGCTCGACCTCCTCGGCGATCTCGCCGGTGGCCTCCTGCCGGACCGCGCGCCGGGGTTCTGGCTCGCCGTCGTCGGGACGGCGGGGCTCACGCGAGCGGCCTACGAGATGGCCCACGAGCCGGGTCGCCGCTGACCGAGGTCAGTGGCTGGCCGCCGGTTGCGGGCCATCCGACGAGCCCGGCTCAACCGCGATCGTGAGCGGCGAGGGAAGGACATCGAGCCGGACGCCGAGCCACCGGACGAAGCCGCTGCCGGCGGGGCCGTCGATCCGGAAGACGTACGTGCCATCGTGCCAGCCTGACGCTGGTCCGATCGTCGCGGGTGGGGCCGAAACGGGCGGGGCAAAGTCGGCACCGAGGGTGGATGGCCGGAGCACGGGTTGGAGGCGGTGGGCGGCGACGACCTGCGGGCTCGGCACGTCGCCCGATGCCCCGCCGGGAATCCGGTACAGCGTCACGGTCGAATCCGGTGGCGGACGATCCGGGCCGTCGACCGGGGCGCAGTAGCCGAGCGTCTGGATCCACTGTGACGAGACCGTGGTCACGGGGATCGTCGGGTCCGATGGACCGCTCGCCGCACTTGCGGCGTCGGCCGCCTGCCACGACCGAAGCCCGCGGTTGCTCCAGCGCTCCGTCGCGAAGACGCGCCAGCCCGAGGGGGAGAGGCAGAACGGCGCGACGAGGTCCTCGTCCGTGACCCCGCGTTGCGTTGGTGCCGGCGCGGCGGTTGCCTCCGCGACGGCACTCGCCGACCGAGCGGCGACGACCGGAGCCGGCGCACCGGGAACACCCCACGGCTTGACGATCGCGGCCGCTATCAGGGCCAGCACGGCGATCGAGGCAAGTGACGCGGCACGCCGCTCGCCGCCGCCCGTCCTGACCGGTGCGGTGGCTCGCTCCACGCCGGCGCCGCTCGTCAGATCTCCCCGAGATATGCCTTTCGAACCGTCTCGTTGACGATGAGGTCCGACGCCTGCCCCGACAGCACGACGTGGCCCGTCTGCAGAACATACCCCCGATGCGCGACGTTCAGCGCCTGGAGGGCGTTCTGCTCGACGAGCAGGATCGTCGTCCCCTGGCTGTTGATCTCGCGGATGATCGAGAAGATCTGCTGGACGAGGATCGGGGCGAGGCCGAGCGATGGCTCGTCGAGCAGGAGGACGCGCGGCCGCGACATGAGCGCGCGACCGATCGCGAGCATCTGCTGCTCGCCGCCGGAGAGCGTGCCGCCCTGCTGGCCGATGCGCTCGCGCAGCCTCGGGAACAGCGTCATGACCCGATCGAGGTCCCCGCTGATCGAGTCGCGCCGGGTGTGCGCCCCCATCTGCAGATTCTCGAGGACGGTGAGTCGCGAGAAGATTCGGCGCCCTTCCGGCGCATGCCCGATCCCGGCCCGGACGAGCTCGTGCGCCGCGGTCCGCGAGATGTCGCGGCCGTCGAACTCGACGCGCCCCTGGCGCGGGTGAAGCAGCCCACAGATGGTCTTCAGCGTCGTCGTCTTCCCGGCGCCGTTCGCACCGATGAGCGTCACGACCTCGCCACGCCGGACATCGAGCGTCACGCCCTGGAGCGCGTGGATATGGCCGTAGTACGTGTTGACGTCGTCGAGGCGGAGGATGACGTCGCCGATGTCGGCGTTGGCGGCATCGGGAACGGTCGTCGGCGCGGTCATCGGTGCCGTCGTCATGCGGCCGGCGCCCCGAGGTACGCCTCGATGACCCGCGGATCCCGGCGAACCTCGTCGGGAGTGCCCTCGGCGATCTTCTCGCCGTGGTCGAGGACGGTGACGCGATCGCTGATTCCCATGACGACCTTCATGTCGTGCTCGATGAGGAGGACGGTCAGGCCGAGCTCGCCCCGGAGCTTGTTGATGAGGGTCATCATGTCCGCGGTCTCGCGCGGGTTCATGCCGGCCGTCGGCTCGTCGAGGAGCAGGAGGGCCGGGTCGCTGCCGAGCGCACGTGCCACCTCGAGGCGGCGCTGGTCGCCGTACGGCAGGTTCTTGGCGAGCTCGTCGCCGCGGCCGGGCAGCCCGACGAGCGCGAGCAGCTCGTTCGCGCGCACGCGCGAGTCGACCTCCTCGCGTCGGTTGCGGGGCGTCGAGAGCATCGCGTCGAATGCGGTTGCGTGGAGCTTCGTGTGCATCCCGACGAGCACGTTCTCCATCGCGGTCATGTTCTGGAAGAGGCGGATGTTCTGGAACGTGCGGCCGAGCCCGGCCTTGACCATGTCGTTCGGCCGTGCGCTCTTGAACACGCCCAGCCGCGCGAGCAGCGTGTTGTACCAGGCGGGGCGGGCCACGGACGAGAGCATCATCGCGATCAGCACGACGAGAGCCACGGCCCCGATCGCCGTCGCGATCAGCTCCGACTTCGTCGCGACATAGCCCGCGTACGCGACCGCCGCGACGGCGAGCACCGGTGCGAACCACACGAACGGCTCGCGCCACGAGTTCCGCGGCCGCGCGATGAGCGGCCGGCCGCGCACGTCGACGTGGCCGCCGGTCGGGTCGTAGATCCCGGCGATGATGTTGAAGAACGTCGTCTTTCCGGCGCCGTTCGGGCCGATGAGGCTGACGATCGAGCCCTCCGGGATCTCGAACGTCACGTCGTTCACGGCGACGAGGCCGCCGAACCGCTTCGTGATGTTCCGCGCGATGACGAGCGGAACGCCGGCGCGCGCGGCCGTCATTCCGGCGACTCGCCGAGGGAGCCCTGGACCTCGCCGGCGGCCCCCGGACCCAGCTCGTCGGCGGCATGGAGCTCCCGCTTTCGGCGTTGGCTCGGGAACAGCCCTTCAGGCCGGAACAGCATCATCAGGACGAGCGCGAGGCCGTAGAGCAGGAACTGGTACTGGATGAAGTTGAGGTCCTTGAGGATCGGCACGCCGACCGCCGCGAAGAACGCGTTGAGCTGCTTGAGCAGCACCACCTGGATCGTGTAGATGACGAACGCGCCGAGGGCGACGCCCCAGATGTTGCCCATCCCGCCGAGGACGATCATCGCGAGGATCGAGAACGACACCGTCGACATGAACTGGTCCGGGCTGACGAGCGTGAGCTTCGAGGCATTGAAGACGCCGGCGAGCCCGGCCGTCGACGCACCGAGCGCGAACGCGAGGAGCTTCGTCGTGACGGTGTTCAGTCCGCTCGCGGCCGCGGCCAGCTCGTCCTCGCGGATCGCCATCCAGGCTCTCCCGACGCGCGAGTTCTGGAGCCGGTAGATGAGCATGATCGTGATCGTCACGATGACTGCCATCAGGACATAGAACGGCCATGGATTCAGCAGGGTGAACGTGACGAAGGGGATGTCCGGCTTGTAGAGGCCGCCGATCCCGTTCGTGCCCTCGGTGTACTTCTCCGCGTTGAGGAAGACGATCGGGACGATCTCACCGAAGCCGAGGGTGACGATCGCGAGGTAGTCGCCGCGGAGCCGGAGCGTCGGAGCGCCGAGCAGGACCCCGAACGTCGCCGCGACGAGCGCACCGATGAGGATCATCAGGATGAACGGCAGGTGCTGGCCCGAATAGGGCGACGCGCCGTAGGCATACGCATAGGCGCCGATCGCGAAGAACGCGGCGTACCCGAGGTCCAGCAGCCCCGCCATCCCGACGACGATGTTCAGCCCGAGCGCGAGCAGCACGAAGACGCCGGCGTTCGAGAACCCGGACAGCCAGACGTCCTGCTTCTGGAAGATGCTGAATGGCGGAACGACGGCGAGCAGCGGCAGGACCGCCGCGATGACGGCCATGCCGAGGACGATCGAGACCGACCGATGCTCGTCCGCGAACGCGCGGACCTCGCGGAGCGCATTCGAGAGTCCGCGGCCCCGAGAGGCCGGCATCGGCGCTGGGCGGGCGGTCATGCGCGCTCCCCGATCTGCTGGCCGAGGATCCCGGCCGGGCGGAAGACGAGAACGAGGATCAGGACGAGGAACAGGATCGCCTGCGACCAGCGGCCCTGCCCGACGGCCGCGGCGAAGACCTCGATGAAGGCGATCAGGAAGCCACCGAGGACGGCGCCCGCGAGGTTGCCGATCCCGCCGAGGACCGCTGCCGTGAACGCCTTGAGCCCGGCGTTGAACCCGAGGTCGAACCGGACGAAGCCGAAGTACTGGCCCTGGAACACACCCGCCGCCCCCGCCAGCGCGCCACCGATGAGGAACGTCAGGGCGATCGTCTGGTTGAGGTCGACGCCCATCAGCTGGGCGGCCTGCTGGTCCTGCGCCGTGGCTCGCATCGCGCGACCGAAGCGGGTCCGGCCGACGAACGCCTGGAGGACGCCCATGAGGATGAGCGCGACGACGAGGATGAACAGGTTCAACAGCCCGATGTGCGCTCCGAGCAGGTCGAACTGCACCCGCGGGAAGAGCTGGGGGACCTTGCGATCGCCGGTCCCGACGATGATCTGCATGATGTTCTGGAGGATCAGCGAGACGCCGATGGCGGTGATGAGCGGCGCCAGCCGTGGTGCGTGGCGGAGCGGGCGGTAGGCGAGTCGCTCGATCAGCACGTTGATCAGGCCCATGACCACCATCCCGAACACGAATGCCGCGACGAGGACGATCGCGAGGATGATCGGCTCCGCGATCGTGCCCGTGAAGTGGAGGCCAAGGAAGTCGAGCGGCTTCGGCGGCGAGCTCAGGAAGAACAGGGACATGAAGGTCCCGACCATGAACAGGTCGCCGTGAGCAAAGTTGATCAGCTCGATGATCCCGTAGACCATCGTGTACCCGAGCGCGACGAGGGCGTAGATCGATCCGAGCGTCAGCGCGTTCGCGACCTGCTGCGCGGCGACGCTCGAACCGCCCGAGACGACGAGCGTCAGGACGAGGTAGTAGGCAATGATGCCGATCGCCGCAAAGACGATCAGGCGGATCCGCGGGTCAATTCGGCCGCCCCCGACGGGCGATGCCGCCTGGGCTGCGGAGGTCACGGCTGAGCCCTCTCCCTGACGTTCCGGGTGGTCCTGAAGACAACGAGGCCGGGGATCGCGGTGATCCCCGGCCCTCGCTGCGCTGGCAGGACTACGTCACTCCGTCGTGACTACTTCGCGAAGTCGATCTGCGACTTGAAGACCCAGTCCTTGGTGGCCGGATCGTAGCCGTAGAACGAGATGATCTTCTGGCTCGTGTCGCCGTTGGCGTCGAACTTGAAGTTGCCGATGATCGTGTTGTAGCTCACCGACGTGTCGACGGCGGCCGCCCGAACCTTCTCGCGAAGGTCCTTCATGTCCGTCGCGCCCTGGGCACCGGCCCGCTTGAGCGCGTCGATCACGACCTGTGCGCAGGCGTAGCCGGTCGCGCCGTAGCCGGTCGGATCCTTGCCGTACTCAGCCTTGTACTTCGCGGCGAAGTCCGCACGGCCGGGGAAGTCCCCGATGGCGGCTGCGGTTGCGAAGGCGTTCTTGGCGTCATCGCCGGCAAGGTTGAGGAACGAGTCCTGGGTTGCCGCCGAGCCGTCGTAGATGCCGTCCGGACCGAAGAACGGAATGTCGGCCATGCCGGCGGCGACGGCCGCCTTGAGGATCCGCGCACCACCGTCGGCGGTGACGCCGCCGAAGTAGATCGCCTCGGGCTTCTTCGCGGCCGCGGCGGTCATCAGCGCGCTGTAGTCGCCGGTGCCCTTCGGGGCGCCGTCACGCGCGGCGACCGTGCCGCCGTTCGCGAGGAGGTACTTCTGGAAGTTGTCGGCGATGCCCTTCCCGAAGGTGTCCGTGCTGTCGATGATGTAGACGTTCTTCTTCTTGAGCGTCTCGAGGATGTACTTGGCCGCGCCCGGGCCCTGGTTGTCGTCCGTCGTGACGACCCGGATGTAGTTGATCTTGGTGGGGTTCGTCTTGCGGATGTTCAGGGCGCCGAACTCCGGCTTGGTCAGGCCCTCGTTCGTGTTGGCCGGTGAGCACTGGAGCAGCCCGGCCTCGTTGCTGATCGGGATCTGGACCTTCGCCACGCTGGAGTTGACCGGGCCGATGGCCGCGATCACGCTCTGCTGGGTGACGATGTTGCCCATGTTCTGGGCGCCGGTCTGCGGATCGTGGACGCCGTCCTTCGCGTCGTCGAACACGACGGAGTTCGGGATCTCGATCTTGTAGCCGCCGGCCGCGCCGCCGGCTTCCTTCACCGCGAGCTTGACCGCGTTGATGATCGGCTCCGACGCCGCGAGCTCGCTGCCCTGCTGCGGAAGCTCGAGCGCGATGTTGACGGTGCCCTTCGACGTGTCACCGGCCGACGCCGGCGCGGCGCCGGACCCCCCGGCGGTGCTCGAGCTCGGCGCTGTCGTGCCGGTGCTGCAGGCGCTGAAGACCAGCACCGCAGTCGCCGCGAGCGTCCCTACCTTCGCGAGTTTCATGCATTCTCCTCCTCAAACGGGTCGTCCGGCGATCCCGGTCGACCTCGGTCGGTGCCTCGTGGCGCCTTCCCGACGGTGTCCCTGGCCGCTGAATCCGGCGCCCTGCGCCCGACCGGCAACGCAATGAACCCTCTCGGTCCGAGGCGTCGACGGAATGAAGCGACCGGTGCGTGGCGGAAAGGCGGCGCAGTGTTCCACCCCGGGCGGCGCGCAGTGGCCGCCGAAGCGATGCCGTATCATAAGCATCGGCGAACCGAATGCAAGACGGTGCGCCGTGACCCGGACGTGGTTGTCGAGCGAGGAATTGCTCGCCCCTCCGTGCGGTCAGCGGCCCCGATTCACTCTCGGCCCGGCGGCTCGAGGGAGACGGCAGAGACGTTCGCCACCCGCAGCGAGGTACATCCGCCGGCGTGGAATACCAGGTCCGACAGGCCCGCATCACGGATATCGATCGACTCGTGGCGCTGAGTGGCACCGCCCGTCGCGAGGACCGTGTCGAGAGCCCGATGGACGCCGCGGACCTTCTCAGGCAGCTGGTCTACCTGCCCCAGGCGAGCATCTTCGTCGCGGAAGCGCGGCGCGAGATGGTCGGTGGCGCCGTCCTCGCTCTCCGGCCGTCGGTCCGGGCAGGCGGCTATGTCGGAACAGTCGATCTCCTGGTCGTCGACCCGGAGCATGACGCCGACAAGGTCTCCGTGGTCCTCATCGAGGAGCTCGTGAGATCGGCGCGGAACAAGGGCTGCACGCTGGTCGAGGCGGCTCGACCGAACGATCCCGCGGAGCGGACGCGCTGGGAGAAGCAGGGCTTCACGGAAGCAGGTCCGCTCATGGAACGAGCCGTCGCCGCGGTCGGGGCTACCGCGCGCCGGGCCAGATAACACTCTTCCGCCGAGCAGCGATGGCGCGCCGGCGGACCAAACAGGACTGATCAAGGAGTCATTGGTGAGCAAGAACGTCGCCGTCTTCGTTGACGTGGCGAACATCTTCTATGCGGCCAAGGCGGCGGGGGTCGACATCGATTACGTCACCCTGCTGAGCTCGGCCAGCGCCGGTCGCGACCTCGTTCGCGCCTACGCCTACACGGGGCTCGACCCCGACAACGAGAACCAGCGGAACTTCCACTCGTTCCTTGCCCGGCACGGCTACAAGGTCGTCAGCAAGGACATCCGCAAGTACGGCGACGGCAAGGTCAAGGCGAACCTCGACATCGAGCTCGTCGTCGACATGATGAAGACGTCCCGCAACCTCGACATCGCGATCATCGTCTCCGGCGACGGCGACTTTGCCCCCGCGATTCGGGCGGTCCAGGAGATGGGCGTCCGGGTCGAGGTCATCAGCTTCCGCGGCAACACGTCGTCGGACCTGATCGAGGCGGCGGACGTCTTCACGGACATCATCCACCTCGCCAAGGTCGAGAAGGCATCGTCCCGATCCGGCCGGCGGGTCGCCGGCGACGAGGAGGACCTCTCGATGACGGAGGTCCCGGACAAGCAGACCGAGGGCACCGGCGGACGCGGTCGGAGCCGCGGTGGACGCGGTCGCGGCCGCGATGCCGAGCCGGTGCGGGTGCGCGAGGCAGAGCCCGCAGCCCGCATCGCGCGGCGCGCCCCTGAGCCCACCGTCGCGATCACGTCAAGCGGTGCGCCGCTCGTCGTGCTTCCCGGGGAAAAGCTGTCACGCGTCGCGCCGGCCGCGCAGGGATCCCCGGCAGCGCCCGCGTCCGCCGACATCGAGCTGGATGCGTCTGACGAGGCGGACGATGCCTTCATCGCCGCCGAGGCCTCGACGAACGGCGTCGACGGAGCGGCGAGTCGCGCCGATGGCGAGGGCGAGGCCGCTCGCCGGCGCCGCCGCCGTGGTGGTCGCGGCCGAGGGCGCGGTCGGGGCCGGGCAGAGGGCGGCGACGTCACGGAGGCCCGGCCTGCCGCGATGGACGCGCGGCCGATCGAAGCGCGCGCCGTCGACGCGCGACCGCGCGACATCGAGGCCGACGAGCCCGAGGACGAGTTCGTGGAGGCGCCGCGCGCCCCTCGCGCGTCCGCCTTCGGGTCCGTCTGGGATTCGCAGCTCGGCGTTCCGACGCCGTCATCCACGCCGCTGACGCCGCTCCCCGAGGAGGACGATCTCGACGAGCCGGAGATTCCGGAGTACCTGATCGCCGAGCGGAAGAACCAGGGCCGGCAGGGCCCGGTCGGTGGAGCGCGCGGTGGGCGCGGTGGCGGCGGCAATCGTGCTGCCTACGCGGCGGCGATGGACCGCGAGCGGTTCGGCCGTGGGTCGTCGAGCGGCGGGATCAACCGCTATCCGGACGTGAGCGCACGCGAGCGCCAGGTGAACGCGCCGCGCGACGCCGGGTTCCCGCGTCGCGATCAGCCTGTGCGTCAGGATCGGCCCGTCCGCCAGGACCGGCCGGACCGCGCCGCGCCGCGCGCCGCGGGTAGTGGCAGCGAGCCCTGGAGCGAGGTTCCGCCGGAGCTCGAGGCAATGCTTCGGGCCCAGGTGTCGTCACGACCGAGAGGCGATGCGCCGCGCGTCGGCTCCCCGGACACCGGCCGAAGCCGGCAGGACGAGTCCGTAACCGAACGTCGCGACCGACCCGCCGACGACGAGTCGCGCGCCGGAATCGCAGAAGACGAGCGGTCTGCGACGACCGCCACCGCGGCGACGACGCTCGAGCCGGCGACGGCGCCACGGCGGCGGACGACCAGGACCGCGGCCGCGGCCCAGTCGGCGGAAGCCGGCGTCGATGCCGCGGCACCGAAGCCGCGGGCGGCTCGCCGCCCATCGGCCAAGGCCGCCGCGGCACCCGAAGCGGGAGTCGCGGAGGCGGGCGGCGACGCCGCCGCGCCGAAGGCCGGTGCGGCAAAGGCCGCCGCGGCCCCGAAGCGACGCTCCCCGCGGAAGGCGGCGGACGCATCGCCTGCCGAGGCAGCCGCGACGGACGGCGGCGCGGACGCCGCGGCCCCGAAGCGCCGCGCCCCGCGACGCAAGCCGACCGAGACGCCACCCGCCTGAACGCCGTGACTGGCACTGCCCGGACACGGGGCCAGCCGGCCGCGCTCGCCGCAGCCACTGCCGCCGTGCGGGAGGGCGGCAGCCACGCGCTGCTGCTCGTCGGGCCGGGCGGGACCGGCAAGACGACGCTCGCGCTCGATGTCGCCGCGATGCTGCTGTGCACGGCGAGCCCGCCCGACGCGCGGCCGTGCCGGTCGTGCCGGGCGTGCCGGATGGTCGAGTCCGGGAACCACCCGGATGTCCATCGGCTGACGCCGGAGGGACCGGGCGGCCAGGTCCGGATCGGTGAGCGATCGAGCCCCGAGCCGAACACGATTCGCGGTCTTGTCTCCGCGCTCGCCCTGCTGCCCGTCGAAGGCGGCGCGCGGGTCGCGATCGTCGAGCAGGCCCACCGGATGAACGAGGATGCCCAGTCCGCGTTCCTCAAGACGCTCGAGGAGCCGGGCCCCGGCGTGACGATCGTCCTCTGCGCCGATGAGGAGGAGCGGCTGCTGCCGACGATTCGGTCGCGGTGCGCCCGGATCCGGCTCGGACCCGTGCCGGTCCGCGACATCGAGGCGATCCTCGAGGAGCGTGGGGCCGCGGACGCTCCAACGGCAGCGCGACTTGGGCGGATTGCCGGCGGACGCCCAGGCGTCGCGCTCGCGTATGCCGCGGCGCCGGAGGCCGTTGCCGCGCGGGCGGAGATTGCTCGACTGCTGCTCGACCTGCTCGAGGCTCCGCGGTCACGGCGGCTGGGAGCCGTTGCCGGTCTCCTCGGCGCAGCGGCGGACGCCGCCCGTTCGCTCGCGGCGGCAGGCGTTCCTGCGGCCGCACGTTCGGCCGGGCCCGCATCCCGCCGAAAGGGCGCAACCGTCGTCACGCCGGAACCGGGCCCGCCTCCGGAGGACGCGGACTCGACCGTCGCGGGAGCCGAGCCGGCGTCGAAGCGCGCGCCCGTCGCGGAGCGCCGGCGGGCGGCGGTCCTGCTCGTGGAGCTGTGGCGCGACGTCGCCCGCGACCTCGCGGTCGTCCAGCTCGGCGACCTGCAGCGTGTTCGCGACCCGGGGCTGCTCGACGACCTGTCGGCGGCATCGGCAAATCTCGAGCCGGGTGCGGCGGCAACCTTTCTCGATCGGCTGACGCGTGCCGGCGAGCTGCTGGAGGCAAACGTCAGCCCGGAGCTCGTCGTCGACGGGCTCGTTCTCGCCTGGCCCAGGAAACGGACCCTCACCCGGGCCGGCGTCGCGTGACCTCGCCAGGATCGGCCCGCGCTGAGGACGGCCACGCGGAGCGGCTCGACGCGGTCGTCATCGGCCGCGTGCAGGGCGTCGGGTTCCGCTACTTCGTCGTTCGGACGGCAGCCCGGCGCGGTCTCGTCGGGTGGGTGATGAACACCCCCGATGGCTCCGTTCGCTGCGTCGCCGAGGGGCCCCGCCCGGCGCTCGAGGCCCTCCTCGAGGACCTCCACGCCGGCCCCAGCGGGGCGATCGTCGAGTCGGTGACGGCGACGTGGTCGGCCGCGGCGGGCGGCCTCGACGGTTTTCGCGTCCGGTCCGCTTCGCACCCGGGCGACTAGGCGGACGCGTTCCGAGGCGGCCGTCCGCGGTGCGAGGCGACACCGAGCGCGCGCTCAGCATCGATCGCCGTGACCCGTTCAGCGGGCGGCGAACTGACGAGTCGGCTATTCCGGGGGCAGGACTTGCGTCCCATTGTCGAGCGCGATGGAGACCCATTCCTCGCCCGCGGAGGACCTGCCCGCGCTCTACCGCGCCATCCTCGATGGTGTGGCGCAGCTCGAGCGGATCGGGCAGCGACGCGAAGCGGCGCTGCTTCGGGCCGAGGCGACTGCCGTCTACTCCGCCGCGTGGGACGAAGCGGGGCTCCGCCGCCTCGACCAGATCCGGCGGCGAATCGAGCGGATCATCGCCGGCGATCTGCACCCGCGAAGCACGCGCGCGCGCACCTGGCGGTACCTCCAGCGGTCTGTTCCCGTCCGCTAGAGACCCCGCGCGCCGGCGCGATTGCGCTCGGCCCGATGCCTCCTCCCGGGCGGTCCCGCCGCCCGCGCGGTACCGTCTCGGCGTGTCGACGATTCGCCATGAGGTCGGTCGTGCTCGCGCCGCGCTCGATGCGCTGGAGCAGCGCGGCGAGGAGATCGCCGATGAATGGCAGTACATCGTCGACCTTCACGCTGCGTGGGCCGACCGGCTGAACGGGGTTGCGGAGGCACGAGGAGCGGAGGAAGCGTCGCCGGGCGCCATCGCAGCCCTCGACGCGGCGATCGCCGAGGCGGACTCCATCGCCGATCCGCACCGCGCGATCGACTGGCTGTCGACGTTCCCCCAGGTCGCGCTGGCGGCCCTCGGCGAAACGGACTGAGCGTGCGGTTCCAGGACGCTGCCCGGGACGCGCGAGCGGTCGTGTACGCGGGAATCCAGGCTGACCCGGCAGTCGCGCGCGCGGCCGAGCTGCTCGCCGCCGCGACGACCGGGGAGCGGATCCTCGCTCGTGCCGTCATGAACGGCGAGACGACCGACGCGAAGACGTGGCGGCGGATGTTTCCGTCGCTTTTCGCCGCGGACGGCGCCGCCGGTCCCGACCGTGGTGGCGACCCGGCGCGCGCCGA
>DASWSI010000153.1:0-1748 GCA_036402715.1 Candidatus Limnocylindrales bacterium | reverse complement strand
CGTCAGCTCAATGTCCGTTCCGGCGAGACGAAGCACCCGCGAGATCTTCGGCGCGAGGTCACGGAACGTCGCCTCGCCTGTCCCACAACCGGGCAGCGCCGTCGGCGCAGGGGTCGGCGAGGGCTCGCCCGCCGGCGGCGGTGAGGGGTCGACCGGAGAGGGCCGCTCGCTCGCCTCTGCAGACGGGAGTGGCGCGGCCGGCGAGGCGCCACTCGTCGTCGCCGCGGGGACGACGCCGGCGGGCGTGCACGCAGCGATCGTGAGCACGGTCGCGAGGAGGACGAAGGCCGGGCTGATGAGCCTGAACGCGACGGTCCCTGTCGTGCGGTTCGTTCTCGTCACGGGGCTGAGACGGGCCGGTTGGGGCGTTCGCGACGCCCTCGCGGTGTCCACGGGAACCGCGCGTATCATCGCGGCCATGCTCCTCGCGGTCGACATCGGCAACACGAACATCACGATCGGGCTCCTTCGGGCGGGCTCGCTCGTGGCGACCCGGCGAGCGGCCACCCAGCCGGCGGCGACCGCCGACGAGCTCGAGTTCCTCCTCGACGGCCTCCTTCGGCTCGATGACGTCGCCTTCGGCGATGTCGACTCGATTGCCTGCGCTTCGGTCGTTCCGGCGCTGACCGCCGGGATCGAGGCCGTGGCAATCCGCCGGGAGCGGCCGCTCATCCTCGCGTCCGCCGGCACGGTCCCCCTCGCGATCCGGGTCGACCGGCCGGAGCAGGTCGGGCCGGACCGGCTCGTCAACGCCCTCGCCGCCCAGCGCCTCTACGGGACGCCGGCGGTCGTCGTCGACTTCGGGACCGCGACGACGCTGGACTGCGTCGCGCTCGACGGAGCCTACGTCGGTGGCGCCATCGCACCCGGCCTGGAGCTCGGGCTCGAGGCGCTCGCGGCCCGGACCGCGAAGCTGCCGCGGATCGAGTTGCGCGCCCCCGACCGCGCGATCGGGCGCGACACTGTGAGCGCGATGCAGTCCGGGACAGTCTTCGGCTACCAGGCTCTCGCCGCGGGCCTCCTCGCCCGCGTCCGGCAGGAGCTGGCCGACGCGCACGGGATCGAGCCGCGAGCCGTCAAGGCGATCCTCACCGGTGGGCTGTCGGCGGCGCCGTGGGCGCGGGCGCTCGACGGGATCGACGCCATCGACCCGGACCTGACGCTCAAGGGCCTCGCGATCCTGCACGCCGAGGTCTCCGGCGGGGAGCGGCTGGAGCTCGGGCTGGGATGAGCGGCGACGCGGCGGGTTCGGAGCAGGCCGCCGCGAGCGGGCCCCGGGCGCCTGCCGGCCGGCTCGCGGGGCGCCTCATTGCCCTCGGCGTGACTGGCTCGATTGCCGCCTACAAGTCCGTCGAGCTCCTTCGGCTGCTGACGGCCGAAGGCGCCGATGTCGCCGTCCTCCTGTCCCCCGCCGCGACCCGGTTCGTCGCGCCGCTGACGCTCGCGGCCCTGAGCCGGCACCCCGTCGAGTCGGAGCTGCTCGAGCTGCTGCCCGACGGCCGGATCGGGCACGTCGTCATCGCGGACAGCGCCGATGCGATCGTGGTCGCTCCGGCGACGGCGCACTGGCTCGGCGCGATGGCGAACGGCCTCGCGGCTGACACGGTGACGGCGGCCTGCCTCGCGACGACCGCGCCCGTCGTCGTGGCGCCCGCCATGGACGGCGAGATGTACGCCCATCCCGCGACGAGGACGAACGTCGCCCGGCTCCGCGACGACTTCGGCTACGCAATCGTCGAGCCGGAGCG
>DASWSI010000152.1:0-2977 GCA_036402715.1 Candidatus Limnocylindrales bacterium | reverse complement strand
GGCGCGGCTCCTGGTGGAGCGTGGGGACCGCGTCCGAATCCTCGACGACCTCTCGATCGGCCGGCGGGCGTACCTCGACGGCGTCCCGCACGAGCTCACGGAGGCGCAGCTCGCGGACCGCGGCGCGGTCGCGCGCGCCGTCGCCGGCGCAGACGCGGTCGTCCATCTCGCGGCGCGCGCGGGGATTCCGGACTCGGTGGCGGACCCGCTCGGAACCTTCGACGTCAACGTCGGGCAGCTGCTCGGCGTCCTCGACGCCGCACGCCAGGCGGGCGTCCCGCGGTTCGTCTTCGCGTCATCGAACGCGGCAGCGGGTGACCACGAGCCACCGGCCGACGAGACGGATCTCCCCCACCCGGTCTCGCCGTACGGCGCTTCGAAGCTCGCCGGGGAGGCCTACTGCCAGGCATTCGCGGCGACGTACGGGATGGCGACCGCGATCCTGCGCTTCTCGAATGCGTACGGGCCGCGCTCGCTGCACAAGAAGAGCGTCGTCGCGGCATGGCTGCGCGCCGCGCTGGCGGGCGATCCGGTGGCGATCCACGGCGACGGCGAGCAGACGCGGGATTTCGTCCATTCGTCGGATCTGGCGGCCGCGGTCGTCGCCGCCATCGACGCCGCGCCGAGCGTCGTCGCGGGCGAGGTGTTCCAGGTGGGCACCGGTCGCGAGACGACGATCAACGAGCTGGCCGAGGCGATCGGGCGCGCCGTCGGACGGCCGCTCGACATCCGTCGCGAGCCTGCGCGCGCGGGTGATGTTCGCCGAAACGTGAGCCGCGTCGACAAGGCCGCCGAGCGCCTCGGATACCGGGCCAAGGTGTCGCTCCACGACGGGCTGCGTGACACCGCCGCCTGGTTCGCGGATGCCCTCGCGCAGCCCGAGCTGGCGGCGATCGTGCCGCACGCCGCTTCGGGGTCCGAGTAGTGGTGGGAGTCGCCGAGCCCGTCACCGTACCGGTCGAACCCGAAGTCGCGATCCCCGCCCGCGCGACGACGGACCGGCCGCTCCTCCGCGATGCCCTCATCACGATCACCACGCGCTTCGGGCTGGCGGTCCTCATCTTCGGGACGGACATCGTCCTCGCCCGCCTGCTCGGGCCCGCGGCGAAGGGACGCTTCGCGCTCGTCCTCCTCTACTCCCAGCTCGCCGCGCTCGTCGTCGGGTGGGGGATGGACCAGGCACTCGCGGTCATCGCCGCGCGCGACCCCGAGTCCGCCCGTGGCGGCTTCGGCAACGCCGTCATCTGGACACTTGTCGTTGGTGGGTTCGCGGTCGTCCTCTCGGGCCTCCTCTATGGGCTGCCGAGCGGCGGCCGCCCGACGGGCCCCCTCGTCGAGCTGCTCCCGAACCTCTCGGCGGCCCAGTTCGCCTACTCCGCGCTCGCGATCCCGGGCGAGCTGTTCTTCGCGATCGGCCTCTACGCGCTGCTGGGCCGGCGTCGGGTCGTCGCCTACAGCATCATCCGTGTCCTTCGGCGGGCGATCCTCGTCGTCCTCGTCGTCGGCGTCGCCGCGGTCGCGCGGCTGTCGCTCGACGTTGCGCTGCTGCTGAACCTCGCCGCGTTGATCGCGACCGCGGTCGGCATCTCGGTGGTCGCCCGCCGGGACGGGACGTTCTCCGTCCGGCCGTCCGGGCGCCTGATGGTCGAGGAGCTGCGGTTCGGCAGTCGCGCGATCGTGGGAACGATCGCGGAGCGACTCCAGTTCCGCGCCGACTCGTTCCTCATCAACGCCATCGTCGGCGTCGCCGCCACCGGGGTGTATTCCGTCACGAGCGGGCTCGCGGAAACGCTCTGGTACGTCCCGAACGCCCTCGGGGTCGTGATGTTCAGTCGGGCGGTCGACCCGCGTGCGGATGCCGGCCGGATCGCTGCGGTTCTGACGCGGACGACAATCGCGGTGACGCTCATCGCCGCCATCCCGGCCTTCGCTCTTGGGCCGCGCGTCGTCCGGCTCGTCTACGGCTCCCAGTTCGCGGACGCCGGCGTCGCGCTTCGCCTGATCCTGCCGGGGGTGGTCGCGTACAGCGTCGTCGCGATCCTCTCGCGCTACATCGTCGGCCAGGGGCGCCCGGGCGTCGGGACGATCGTGCTCCTTGGCGGCCTCAGCGCGAACGTCGTCGCCAACCTCATCCTCATCCCGCGATACGGGATCGTCGGCGCGGCGGCGGCCTCCTCGATCTCGTACGCCATGACCGCCGTCCTCACGCTTGCCGTGTTCCGGGCGCTGTCCGGGCGCGGCCTCGTCGAGACGCTGGTGATCCGCGGCTCCGATGTTCGCGCCGTCGGCGGAATGTTCGTCGCGCTGGGCGGACGGCTCCGCGGGAGCCGTCGCGGGCCGCTCGTCGGGCTGCGCGGCGGTCGCGCAGCCGCGGACCTCGTCATCGGGGAGCGCGAGCCCGGCGAGGAGCGCTGAGGCGTGGGAATCCGCGTCCTCGTCGTCGACGACAACCCGCATGTCCGCTGGCGCGGGCGCGTCTACCCGGTGAACGCCACGTTCCACCGATTCCTCGCGGCGTTCCTCGACCTTCCGGGTGCGCCTGTCGCGTCGATCGCGCACGCCGTGCCGCTCCGGGAGCTCGCCGATGACGCGCCCGAGCCGGTGACGTTGCCGCTCGATGAGCGGATCGAGACGGTCGCGACGGCGCCGTTCGACGGCATCGCCGGCTACCTTCGGCGTGCCCCCCAGCTCATCGCCGCGAACGCACCGATCCTTCGCGATGCGGTCGCGCGGGCGGACCTCGTCTGGATCAAGGTCCCGGCATCGAACGCGCTCCTGGCCGGCGTCGTCGCGGCCGCTCGCGGACGGCCGCGCTTCGTCTGGGTCGCCGGATCCGCGCTCGAGGTCGCGCGAGCGCGGTACCCCGGCCCGACCGCGTTCCCGGGGGCGGCGGTTGGCGCCGCGTTCGACGCGGTCGCGCGCCTCGTCGCGGTGCGCGGAACGCGCGTCGTCGTCGGTCGCAGCCTCGCCAGCGGCG
>DASWSI010000151.1:0-7462 GCA_036402715.1 Candidatus Limnocylindrales bacterium | reverse complement strand
GGGCCGGCCCCGCGGAGGCGCCGCCGGCGCCCCGTGGGTGCGGCGCGGCCCGCGTGTCCCGGCGTCGGCACGCCCGGCGAGTGCCGCTACGATCCCCGCCATGGCAGCATCGATCGATCTGAACGCCGACGTTGGCGAGAGCCTCGGCGCGTGGCGGATCGGCGAGGACGAGCGCCTCATCCCGCTCGTCTCGTCGGTGAATATCGCCTGTGGGTTTCACGCCGGCGATCCCGTCGTCATCGCCCGAACCGTCGCGCTCGCGGCGACGGCCGGGGTCGCGATCGGGGCACATCCGGGCTATCCGGATCTCGTCGGCTTCGGGCGGCGCGACATCGACATGGGTGCTGACGAGATCACGGCCTCGGTCACCTACCAGGTGGGGGCGGTGGCGGCGTTCGCACGCGCGGCGGGGTCGCCGCTCCGTCACGTCAAGCCGCACGGCGCGCTGTACAACCGGGCGGCCCGGGACGGGTCGGTTGCGCGTGCGGTGGCCGCGGGCGTGCTTGCCGCGGGCCGCGACCTGATTCTCGTCGGCCTGGCCGGATCGGCGCTCCTCGACGCCGGCCGAGAGGCGGGGCTGGCGGTCGCCGCCGAGGCGTTCGCGGACCGGGCGTACGAGCCCGACGGGAACCTGCGGTCGCGACGGTTCGGCGACTCGCTCCTCGCCGACCCCGCCGCGGCGGCACGACAGGCGGTCCGGATCGCGCGCGACAGGACCGTCGAGACGATCGATGGCTCGACGCTCGCCGTCGACGCCGCGACGATCTGCGTCCACGGCGACGAGCCAGGCGCAGCCGAGCGCGCCGCCGCCGTGCGTGCCGCGATCGAGGCCGCGGGGATCGTCGTCGCCGCATTGCGGCGGTGACGACGAGCGGCTCGCCGATGACCGTCCAACCGCCGCGCGTCGTGACCTACGGCGATTCCGCGGTCCTCGTCATCCTCGGCGAAACGGTCGATCCGGAGGTCAACGCCGCCGTTCATCGGCTGGCGTCCGCGGTCCGCGCCGCGGCCGCGACGGGCATGCCGTTCGGTGCGCCGGTCCCGGGCTACGCGAGCCTCCTCGTCCCCGTCGATCCGCTGCTGGTCGGGGCGGCCGCCACCTCCGATGCGCTTCTCCAGCTCGCCGTGCGCGCGCTCGAGCATCGAGACGATGGCGATCGGGCGCGCCGGGAGATCACGATCGCGACTCGCTACGGCGGTGAAGACGGCCCCGATCTCGCCGAGGTCGCCAGACACGCCGGCCTCCGACCCGCCGACGTCGTCGAGCTTCACGCATCGGTGGCGTATCGCGTTTACATGCTCGGCTTCGCGCCGGGATTCGCGTACCTCGGCGACGTCCCTGCAGCCATCGCGACGCCGCGGCGCGAGACGCCGCGTCCGCGCGTTCCGGCGGGCAGCGTCGCCATCGCCGACAGCCAGACCGCTGTCTACCCGTTCCATTCGCCCGGTGGCTGGCAGCTCATCGGCCGAACGGAAGTGGTCTTGTGGGACGCGGCGCGAAATCCGCCCGCGCTGCTCGAGCCCGGCGACCGCGTGCGCTTCGTCCCGAGCGAGTCGTGACGTTCGAGGTCCTCGACGGCGGGCTGCTGACGACAATCCAGGACGGCGGCCGCCCGGGGTTCGGACACATCGGCGTTCCGCTTGGCGGCGCGGCGGATCCGATCGGGCTCGCCGTGGCGAACATCGTTCTCGGTAACGACCCGGACGCTGCGGCCCTCGAGATGACGATGGCGGGTCCTGTCCTTGCCGTCCACCGCGAGACAGTCGTCGGCGTCGGCGGCGCGGACCTCGGCGGCGTGGTGCAGCCGGGAGGCCGCCGGCTGGAACCGGGCGCGGCGTATCGCCTCGCGGCGGGCAGCACGATCGCGTTTCCTCGGCTCGTGAGCGGCAGCTTCGGGATGCGCTGCTACCTCGCGGTACCTGGCGGGTTCGATATGCCCGTTGTGCTCGGCTCGCGCTCGACGTGCCTCGTGGCTGGATTCGGCGGGCTCGAGGGCCGGGCGCTCCGGACCGGCGACGTGGTCGGCGCCGCGGCGGATGCGCCAGGTGCCGGCACGACGACTGCGCGAGGCGTGGGCACGGTGCGCCGCAACGCGACGGGGGCAACCGTCGCGGCTGCCACGGTTCGCGTGTTCCCCGGGCCGTTCGGTGGGATCGACATGCACGCGCTCGACGACCTTTGCGCCGCCGTCTGGACCGTCGGGCGCGACAGTGACCGGATGGGCATTCGCCTCGAGGGACCGCTTCTGCAGCCGGGGCGTGGGATGGTGTCGCACGGCGTCACATGGGGCACGATCCAGCTCCCGCCCGGTGGCGGACCGATCGTCCTCCTGGCCGACCATCAGCCGACGGGCGGCTACCCCGTCGTCGCGGTCGCGATCACCGCGGATCGTCCGATCCTCGGTCAGCTCGCACCGGGCCAACAGGTCCGGTTCGAGGTCGTGGACGTCGAGGCGGCCCGTGCCGCGCTCGTCGCCCAGCGCAAGACGCTCGACGAGCTCGCCGTCGCCGTCTCGGAGGAGCGCCGGTGGCTCGACTCAGCGGGCTGGGCCGGCGCGTAGGGTCCTCGCCTCAGGCGGGCGTTTCCGCGCCCAGCCTCGCGGCGCCGCCACCCGCTACGGGCGGGTTGAGATGGCGTCGCAAGCGGCGCCGGGGACGCGAACCTGCGGTTCTCGGCGGATTTGCGGCATAGTCAGGGCCAGGCGGTCCCCGCCCCCCCACTACCGGAGCCTTCATGCAGGCCGCTCCCCGCCGCGTCTCACCCACCCCGGTCCAGGCTCGCCCGACGACCGCGGGCCGGATCGCGATGATCGTCTTCGGCCTCCTGGCCGCGATCGGCGTGCTCGGCGCCATCGCCGTCGTCGGCGGCTACATCGCGCTGTCGAGCGGCCTGAAGAATCCGCGCGACCTCGACACCGTCAAGCAGCCGGAGGAATCGATCGTCTACGACCGCACCGGCAAGATCGAGCTGGCGCGGTTCGGCGACATCCATCGCGAGGCGATTCCATTCGACCAGATTCCGCCGATCCTGCTCGACGCGACGACCGCGGTCGAGGACAAGAGCTTCTGGACGAACACGGGATTCGATCCGGCCGCGATCGTCGCCGCCGGCATCGACGCCATCCGCGGCAACGCTCGGGGTGCATCGACGATCACCCAGCAGCTCGTCCGGCAGCGGCTCCTCGATTCGTCCCTCGTCCAGTCCGACGGTCGGACGGGCGAGCGGAAGCTGAAGGAGATCATCCAGTCCATTCGGGTGACGCAGGAATACCCGGGCGAGGAGGGCAAGAAGCAGATCCTCGCCGACTACCTGAACCAGAACTTCTACGGCAACAACAGCTACGGCGTGAAGGCCGCGGCAAAGAGCTACTTCGGCAAGGACCTGAGCAGCTCCGACCCGAAGAACAAGCTGACGCTCGCCCAGGCCGCGATCCTCGCGGCGCTGCCGCAGTCACCGTCCAACTACGACCTCGTCCGCAACGCCGACGTGCAGGACGACGGGACGCTCCTCGTGCCAAACGACACCGAGATCGTCCGGCGGCGCAACCTCGTCCTCGACCTTCTCGCCGGCGGCCGGACGCCGCGATCGCAGGGCGAGTACACGGCGGCGGATTTCGAAGCGGCAAAGTCGGAGCCGGTCGTCCTCGCGCCGCAGGTCGAATCGAAGTGGAAGGCTCCGCACTTCGTGTGGGCCGTCCGCGAGGAGCTCGTGCGACGCCTCTGCGGTGCGGGCGTCGAGACGTGCGACCAGATCAACGAGGGCGGCCTCCGAATCACGACGACGCTCGACCTCCGGCTGCAGACCGCGGCGGAGAAATGGGTCAAGGCGGCGGCCATCGTGCCGAAGGCCAAGGACCCGAAGAAGGCTGCGGCGGATCTCGGCCTGACGTACGCGCCGTGGATGCAGCGTTTGCGCACGAAGGATCTCAACAACGGCGCGATCGTCGCCATCGACTACCAGACGGGCGAGCTCGTGGCGTACGTCGGTTCGGCGGACTACTACGCGACGAAGGCGACGAAGCAGTTCCAGCCGAAGTACGACGTCGTGGGGGCCGGCTACCGGCAGCCTGGCTCGGCGTTCAAGCCGTTCAACTATCTGACCGGCATCGACGACAAGCGCCTGACCGCGGCGACGATGTTCATGGACTCGGCCACCGACTTCGGCAACAAGTACTCGCCGACGGACGCCGACAACCTCGAGCGCGGCCCGGTTCGCGTCCGCACGGCACTCCAGTTCTCCCTGAACATCCCGTCGGTCAAGGCCGTCGCCGTGAACAAGCCGGAGCATGTCTTCGCGCGGGCACAGGACTTCGGGATGCGCTTCCGCGGTGACGCGTCGCAGGCCGGGCTCACGTTGGCGCTCGGCGTCCAGGAGACCCGGCCCGTCGACCTCGTCAACGCGTACGCGACGCTCGCCAACGCCGGTCGGTACATCGCCCACACAACGCTGGTTCGGGTCCAGGACGCGGCCGGCACGGACGTCATCCCCGCGGCAACGACGCTCCCGCAGGGCGAGCAGGTCGCCTCGCCGCAGGCGGCCGGGATCATCACGGACATCCTCGCCGGCAACACGGACGTCTCGCAGAACCCGTTCTGGGGCAAGTTCGCGATCACGGACGGGAGCAATCGCCGTCCGGCAACGCTGAAGACCGGCACGAACAACGATGCCAAGGACCTGAACGCCTACGGCTACATCGCCCCGCCGACCGCAGCGGGCCGCGCCGCCGGCGAGCACGCGCTTGCGGTCGGCGTCTGGAACGGCAACTCGGACAACACCGTCATCTCCACGCCGCAGAATCCCATCTTCTCGATCGACGTCTCGACCTTCGTCTGGCAGGGCTTCCTCGACGAGGCGACGAAGGGCTGGAAGATCAACGACTTCCATCGCCCGGATGGGCTCGTCTCGGTCGACATCGACCCGTGGACGGGCCTTCTGCCCTCGCCGGGCGGCCCGACCGTGAAGGAGCTGTTCATCAAGGGCACCGAGCCCACGAAGTCGGTCGGGGCCGCGGCGGGCGTCTGCGGCGAGGCAGTGCTCCAGACCGCCGGGTTCGAGTCGACGTCCGATCGCTGGCTGACGGCAGATCGGGACTGGATCCGGCGAGCGCAGAGCGGACCGGGCGTCCGCGGCGGTCCGGACGGCACGCGGACCTCGTACTTCTACGACAACTCGTTCACCCCGTACGGCCGAAGCTGGGGACCCCTCCTGAACGGCGGCGGGTGCGCGACACCGACACCGGCGCCGAGCTGCTTCCCCGTTCCGACCCCGGATTCGTCGGGCATCGTCCCCTCGTTCGAGGTTCCGTCCGGCGGCTCCGGCCCCGCTCCCCAGCCGTGTCCGCCGACCGCGACGCCGGTTCCGTCGGCCTCGGCGTCCCCATCCGCGTCGCCGTCGGCGAGCCCGTCGCCATCGCCGAGCGCACCTCCGTCGCCCAGCCCCTCGGCGACGCCCGTCGCCACGCCGCCACCGACGAAGCCACCCGTCGCAACGCCGTCGCCTGTCGTGACACCGCCGCCGTCCGCGTCACCGGCCGCGCCCGTCGGAGCGGCCGTGCTGACGATCCCGCCGCGGACGCACCTGCCGCCCTCGCTCGCTCCCTAGCGAGCGCGCTCCGGCGCCCCGAAAACCAGAACGTCCGCCGTTCCCTACCTGGAGCGGCGGACGTTTTTTCGTGTCGCTTTACGCGACGAGGATCACTTGGGGAACGGCGGCGCCCCGCCACCGGCGAACGCCGCGATCGCCGTCAACAGTGAAGCCAGGGCCGCCAATGAGCCGGCGGACAGCAGGGCGCGAATTCCGGGAAACCGCATTGCGAACCTCCAGGACACTCGATCGCGCGGGACTTGCGCGACGTCGAGGCGATGCTAGAGTTCCGCCGTGCGTAAGTCAAGTATTGCTAAACATCTGCGAGGCGGTTCCGGGAGTCCGCTGTCCGTTGCCATCGGCCGGGAGGTTCGCCGACGCCGGGAGGAGCTGGCGTTGACCCAGTCGTCCCTCGGCGCCCCGCTCACGCGAGCGTTCGTCTCGTCCGTCGAGCACGGACGGACCATCCCGTCGATCCCGGCCCTGGCGCTGCTCGCAGATCGTCTTGAAGTGCCCCTCGACGAGTTCTTCTCGGGAGTCAAGGAACAGATGACCGTGGTGTACACTCCCGCCCGTGAACGCCGTGACCCCTCGACGAACCCGACGCCGGGTCGTCGTCGATGACCGCCCGCTCGCAAGCGCAATCGGCGCGCGACTCCGACACGCGCGGCTGGCGGCAGGGCTGACGCAGCAGCAGCTCGCCGGCGATCGCTACACGAAGGCCTACATCAGCGCCCTGGAGAACGGCATCGCCAAGCCGTCGATGGCGGCGCTGAACTACCTCGCGCCGCGCCTGGGCAAGTCGGCTTCGGACATCCTTTCGGACCCGAGCCGGGCATGGGCGCGGATGGAAGCGGACCTCGCGCTCGCATCAGGGCAGTGGCAGGCGGCCTTTGACGGCTACTCGGTTCTGCTCGACGGCATCGAGGAGCGCGCGGCGAGGGCGGACGTGATGGTCGCTCTCGCCGAATCGCTGTGTCGGCTCGATCGGCCCGCGGAGGCGATTCGGCCAGCGGCGGAAGCCGAAAGTCTGTTTGCGGCCCTCGGGCGCCCCGGCGACCGAGCGCGGGCGGCGTACTGGCTGGCGTCGGCACAGCATCAGCAGGACAACCCCGACGAGGCGCGCAGCATCCTGACCGCGGTCCTGGCGGACGTCCGGGCGGGGCTCGATCTCGGCGCCGACTTCACCACGCGGCTCCTCATCGCGCTCGCGTCGCTCGAGTCGTACCAGGGCCAGTCGACGATGGCGCTGACATACCTGGAAGAGGCGCGCGGGCTCGCCAACGACCTCGACACGCGACGCCGTGGCTCGTTCATGGCGGCGCTCGCGGTCGCGTATCAGTCGAATGGCGACCTCGAGGCCGCGATCCGGTGCGGTACCCAGGCGCTCGCGCTGCTCCAAGCCGCCGATTGGAGCCTCGAGGTTGGTCTGGTCGAGAACGAGCTGGCGCAGGCATATGCGGCGGTCGGCAACGTCGAGCGCGCGCGGGAGACGATTCGGCGCGCTCGTGCGTCCGCGGGGACGGACGACCGGCTGATCGCCAATCTCGCGGATACCGAAGCATCGATCGAGCTCGGCGCCGGCGACGCAGGACGCGCTCTCGAGCTGGCGGACGACGCGATCGCCCTGGCGGAGCGGACCGAACACCAGAAGGCGCTGCTCGACGCGCTGACGACGCGAGCCCGCGCGCTGTCCGCACTCGCACGCCACGAGGAAGCCGCTGCCGCGTTCGAGCGTGCCGCGGCGGTCGCGGAGCGCACCGGGCCGGCCTCGCGGCGGCGCGCGATCCTGAGCGCATGGGCCGATGCGCTCGCGGCGCTCGGACGCCACGACGAGGCGTACGCACTCGCTCGCCGCGCCCTCGCCTCCCACTGATT
>DASWSI010000150.1:0-4652 GCA_036402715.1 Candidatus Limnocylindrales bacterium | reverse complement strand
CGCCGCGACGGGTGCGCGCGCGAGCCGCAACGGAACCGGCCGCAAGCCTGCCGTCGCCGCTCGTGGACGCAGTCGCGCCACCGGTACCGCGCCCGAGGCGTGAGCGGGGCTGCCGCCGGCGTCCATCCCCGCGATCCAGCGCTCGACCGATTTCTCGGCGGTCTTGCCGCGCGCGACGCATCGCCGCACACGCAGCGGGCGTACGCCACCGCGGTCGGCCGCTATCTCGAGTGGCTCGCCGCGCGCGGCGTCGACTGGCGCGTCCCGTCGCGCGGCGACCTTCGCGGCTACCTCGCGCTGCTGGGCGAGTCCGTCGCTCGAACGTCCGTCGCCCAGCGTCTCGCCGCGATCCGCGCATTCCATCGCTTCGCGGTTCGGGAGGGGCTCGCCGCGGGCGACCCGTGGGGCGCGATCGCGACCCCGCGCCTTCCGCGCCGCCTGCCGCGAGTCCTCGAGATCGAGCAGGTCCAGCGGCTGCTCGACATCGTGGCCGAGGATCTCGCGTCCGCCACCACGTCCGCGGAGCCCGAGCGGCGAGATCTCGACGTCGCGCTGGCGCTCCGCGATCGCGCCATCGTCGAGGTGGCGTACGCCGCCGGCCTCCGGATCAGCGAGCTCGCGGCCGCGGACTTCGCGTCGCTCGATCTCCGGCGCGGCGAGCTCCGCGTCGTCGGCAAGGGCCGCAAGGAACGCGTCGGGCTGATGGGCCGGCCGGCGGTCGCCGCGTTGACCGCGTACCTCGAGGACGGCCGACCGGCGCTGCTCGCTCGGCGTCGCGAAGAGAGCGCTCCGCCGACCGTGCTGTTCCTCAACCATCACGGTGGCCCGCTCGGTGTCCGCGGCCTCAGGTTCCGGCTCGACCGGCTGCGCCGCGCCGCCGGGCTGCCCGAAGGGGTGTCGCCCCATACGCTCCGCCACTCGTTCGCGACGCATCTCCTCGACGGCGGAGCGGACCTCCGCGTCGTCCAGGAGCTGCTCGGGCACGAGAGCCTGGCGACGACGCAGATCTACACCCACGTCTCGCCGACGCGGCTGCGAGCGGCGTACCGCGACGCGCACCCCCGGGCGCGCCGTGAGCCGACGGCCGGCTCCGATGCGGCAACGGACCCGCCGGCGAGCCTGGCTCCGTGACGGCCGGGCGAACGCTCGCCCGCGCCGGGCTGATCGTCTCCGCGACGTTCCTCGCCTCGCGGCTCCTCGGCTGGGTCCGGCTGCTCGTCATCGCCAACACGTTCGGGGCCGGCGCGGACCTCGACTCGTTCTTCGCCGCGTTCCGCATCCCGGACCTGATCTTCCAGCTCGTGGCGGCCGGAGCGCTCGGCTCCGCGCTCATCCCGATCGTCGCCGGCCTCCTCGCGACGGAGCAGCAGCAGCGCGCGTGGCGCGTCGTGTCGACCGTCGCGAACCTCATGCTCGTGGCGCTCGTCGTGCTGTCGATCCTGCTGTTCGTCGCCGCGCCGGCGATCGTCCCGGTGATCACGCCACGGTTCAGCCCGCAGCAGCTCGAGCGAACCGTCGAGCTGACGCGACTCATGCTCCTCAGCCCGATCTTCCTCGCGCTCGGATCGGTGGCGACGAGCGTGCTGAATGCCGCGGGGCGGTTCACTGTCGCCGCGATCGCGCCCGTCGTCTACAACCTCGCGATCATCGGGGCGGCGCTCGTCCTCGCGCCGCGGTTCGGCGTCGAGGGACTGGCGATCGGCGTCGTCGTCGGGTCACTCGGCCATCTCGTCGTCCAGGCGACGTCCGTCCGGCGGCTCGGCTTCCGATACGCCTCCGGCTTCGACCTCCGGGACCCCGAGGCGCGGACGGCGCTGAAGCTCATGGCACCGCGCGCGATCGGGCTCGGCGCCGGCCAGATCACGTTCGTCGTCGTGACATCGCTTGCCTCGACGCTTGGCAGCGGCGCGATCACGGCGTACAACGTCGCGTTCACGCTGCTCCAGATTCCCATCGGGCTCATCGGTGTCCCGCTCGGCACGGTCGTCTTCCCGTCGCTGTCGCGCGAGGTCGCGCTCGGCAACGTGCAGGAATATCTGTCGCTCCTGACGCGCGCGCTCCGCCTGCTGATCTACACGATGGTCCCGATCGGCGCGCTGTTTGCGGTTCTCCGGCGACCCGTCGTCACGGTCCTGTTTCCGAAGTTCCAGCCGGCCGCCGTCGACCTGACGTCGAACACGCTCCTGCTTTTCCTCGTCGGGCTCGCGGCGCACGCGCTCATCGCGGTGTTGGCCCGAGCGTTCTACGCCCGACAGGACACACGCACGCCGGTCGTCGCGGCCATCCTCGCGGTCGTCATCAACTCGACCCTCGCGGCACTCCTCGTCGGGCCGCTCGGGCTGCCCGGCATCGCACTCGCCATCGCGATCGCGGCCTGGGTCGAGGCGATCGTGCTGTTCGCACTCCTCGAGCGGCTGCTGCCCGGGTTCGGCCTGACCGGCCTCGTCCGGGTCGCGATCGAGGCGGGAGTCGGGACGGTCGTCGCGACGGCGGTCGCATTCGGCGTCATCACGGCGATCGACAACGCGATCGGTGGCGCCCCGGGTCGCCTCGCACTGATCGGCGAGGGCATCGTCGTGACCGCGGCATTCGGGGTCGCGTACCTCGCGATCAGCCTCGTCTTGCGCATCCCGGAACTGCCGTCTATCGTCGGAGTCATGACCGACCTCCTCCGCCGCGGGGCGCCGCGCCGGTCGTGACCGCCCCCGCGACGCCGGGGTCCGGAGCGTCCCCTTCACCCTCGCCGCAGCAGATGCCGTCGTCTGCCTCGGCGCCCGCGGCCGCGCCCGACCCCGCCGAGTGGGACGCGTTCGTCGCGGCGTCGGACCCGGGCTCGTACCTGCAGCTCGCCGGCTGGGCGCGCGTCAAGGCCGTCAACGGCTGGAGCGCCGTTCGGATCGACACGGGCGGTGGCGCAGAGCGCGTCGGCGCGCAGGTCCTCGTTCGCCGGCCGCGCCCGCTTCCATGGGGGTTCGCGTACGCGCCGCGCGGTCCGGTTGCCGCCGCGTGGAGCCCGTCCGCGATCGACGCGTTCACGGACGCCGTTCGCACGGAGCTGAGCGGCCGCGCGGGGCGCGTGTCGCACGTTCGGATCGACCCCGAGATCGAGGCCGATGGCCCGCTCGACCCCGACGGCGAAACGCGACGCGCGCTCCGTCGCGCGGGCTGGCGACCCGCGGCGCCGATCCAGCCGAACTCGACCCGGGTCATCGACCTGCGGCCCGACGAGGACGCCCTCCAGGCCGATCTCCGGAAGAAGTGGCGCCAGTACATCAACCGCGCCCGCAAGGCCGGGATCCGGATCGTCGACGCCGAGGGCGATCGCCTGGCGGAGTTCTACCGGATCTACCGCGAAACGGCCGATCGCGCGGGCTTCCTCATCAGGACCGAGCAGGCGTACCGGGACGTCTGGGAGGCGTTCCGGCCGGCGGGAAACGCGCGGCTGCTCTTCGCCGAAACGGCGGACGGTGAGCCACAGGCGACCCTGTTCCTCGTCCGCGCCGGGGTCCGGGTCGTGGAGCCCTACGGCGGCATGACGGAGGCCGGCGCGGAAACCAGGGCGAACTACCTCCTCAAGTGGGAGGCGATCCGATCCTCCCGCGAGCAGGGTGCGACGAGCTACGACCTGTGGGGCCTCGCCACCGGTGGGATCGCGCACTTCAAGACCGGATTCGGGGGGCGCGAGGTCCGCTACATCGGCGCCTGGGATCTCGTCCTCGATCCACTCGGGCGACTGACGTACGAAACCGCGCAGCGCGGCCGGGTCGCGATCGCGCGGCGGCGGCACGGGCTACGCGGTGGCGGCAGCGCGGCGGCGTTCGGTGGCGCCGATGCGGGATGACGGCCGACGCGTCCGTCGCCGCTGAGGCACCGGCGGACTGGGACGCGCTCGCCGTCGAGCGGCCGGGCGGTCACGTCTACCAGTCGCGGGGCTGGGCCGAGCACCGTCGAGCGCGCGGCTGGCGACCGCGCTACATCACGGCCGGCGAGTTCCGCGTCCTCGCGCTCGTCCGCGACTGGCCGCTGATCGGCGGCGCGAGCGCCTACATCCCGCGCGGCCCCGCGCCAACCGGCCCAGTCGCGGACGTCGGCGCGGCGCTGTGGGCCGCAACGAGGCTCCTGGCGGGGGAGGGGACCGATGTCGTCGCCGCGGACCCGGAGATCCCCGCGGACAGTCGCGAATGGCGCGACTGGCTGCGCCGCGCGGCGTTCCGTCCGATCGAGGAGATCCAGCCGTCGCGGCATCGGATCACGCTGCCGCTCGGCGACGGCGCGGACGAGGACGGGGTGTTCGGCGGCATCGCAAAGTCGACGCGGCAGCGAATCCGGAAAGCGGTGAAGGAAGGGACGATCGTCGTTCGCCACGACACGAGGGCGGGTGAGGGCGACGCCGAGGGTCCGGCCGCCCGCCGCGGTGCCGCCAGTGGCGCGGGCAGCGGCGGTGGCGCCGGCGGCGACGCCCACGACACCGCCGCCGGCCCGGCCGGCGAGGGAGCCGCCGCGGGCACGGCGACCGGCGACGGATTTGCCCTCCCCGCCGAGCCGACGGACGCCGCCCTCGACCGGTTCTACGACTTCCTGCTGGCGACCGGCGACCGGAAGGATTTCTCGTTCGGGCCGCGCGATGACTTCGTCGCGTGGTGGCGGACCGC
>DASWSI010000149.1:0-3255 GCA_036402715.1 Candidatus Limnocylindrales bacterium | reverse complement strand
TGCAACCCTCAGCGGGATCAGCGCCGTCCGCGGGGCGTCGTACGAGCCGGTAGCAGCGCGAGGAGCAGTCCGCTCGAGAAGAGCGCGAGACCCGTCACGAGCAGCACGATCCACCCGACCGGAGCCGGTCGAGTCGTGCTTTCCGTGTCCGTCTGCGGCGCGGAAGTCGCTCCGTGGACGCCGCCGGTCGCCTTCGACGACGCGCCGCCGCCGGCCGCCGTCGCCGATGCGCCGCTCGATCCGGACGCGGTGACGTAGCAGAACGACACGCGCCTGATCGGCTCGCCGTTCGGCGCGACGAGGCCGGTGTCCGCCTTGACCGGCTGCTTGTACGCGTACAGGTTTCCGCCGGTCTGCCCGGCGACGAACGCGGACTTGATCGGCAGCGTGGCGTTGCTGAAGTTGACGCTCCCGTTCCCGACGCTGCCGCTGAGGTTCACGTCGACGGAGAAGTTGTCCTTCGTCGCCGTCCCGACGCCCTGCGGCACCTCGACGACCAGCTCGACGGTCCCCGGCGTGAGCGGCGCGCACGACTCAGCACCGCTGACGAACTTCGGTGCCACCTGGCTTGCGAGGACGGGAACCGCGACAAGCAGGCCACCGATGACGAGCGCGAGAGACGCAAGGGATCGCCGCATCAGGACCTCCGAGCAGCAGCACGACGACGATCGTCGACCGCGGATGTGTTCGAGCGGAAGCGTGGCGGGCGATTCCCGCAACGCGCCGCCGGGCCCGGCGAGGACGCGTTGCAAGGCGCTTGCACGTGTCCGCCGCGGCGCCGTCGCCGGAAAGCGGCGATCCTGTCCGCGATGTCGGACGTCGCACTCGATCCCGAAACCGGCGCGCCAGCCACGGCGCCGATTGCCGCGGCACGCCCCGGGGACGGGCTCTGGTCGCCCGGCCGACGCGGGCTCACGACCGGCCTCGTCCTCACGATCACCCTCGTCGCGTTCGAGGCGCTGGCGGTCGCGACGATCATGCCGGTCATCGCGCGAGACCTGACGGGAAGCGCGCGCGGATCCGGGCTCTACGGCTGGGTCTTCACCGCGTTCTTCCTCGGCAGCCTCCTCGGGATCGTCCTCGTCGGCGGGCTCATCGATCGCGGCGGCCTGGTGAAGCCGTTCATCGGCGGCCTCGCGCTGTTCTCCGCCGGGCTCATCGTCGGCGGCCTCGCGCCGTCGATGCCGGTCCTCGTCGGAGCGCGGTTTCTCCAGGGCCTCGGAGGCGGCGCGATCCCGCCGATCGCCTACGTCAGCATCGCCCGTGCGCTGCCCGAAGTGCTTCGGCCGCGGATGTTCGCGACGCTCTCGACGGCCTGGGTCCTGCCGGGTCTCATCGGACCCGCGCTGAGCGGTGCGGTCGCCGACAACATCGGGTGGCGCTACGTCTTTCTCGGGCTGCTGCCGCTGATCCTCATCGCCGGCGCGCTGACGCTGCCCGCGATCTCCGCCGTCCGGCCGTCCGAGGCGGGCGGCGCCGACCCGTTCGCGGAGGTCCGGCGGCGGCTGCCCGGAGCGCTCCTCGTCACCGTGGGGGCGGGGCTCGCCGTCGCCGGGCTGACGAGCGGGACCATCATCCCGGGCGTTCCGCTTGTCGCCGCCGGCGTCGTCGCGGGCGTCCCGGCATTCGCCCGGCTGACTCCGCCCGGCACGCTGCGCGCTGCCCGCGGCCTGCCCTCCGCGGTCCTGCTTCGCGGCGTGCTGACGTTCGCGTTCTTCTGCGCCGACGCGTACGTCCCGCTCGCGCTCCAGGACTGGCGCGGCCTCGACGCGACGGCGTCGGGTATCGCGCTGACCGCGGCCACGCTGTCGTGGACCGCCGGCGCGTGGATCCAGGCGCGCCGATTCGCGCGATGGGGCGCGCGGCGGTTCGTGCGGCTCGGGTTCCTGACCGTCGTCGTCGGCATCCTTGGCTTCGGGGCCGTGCTCGCGCCAGCGGTTCCGATCGTCGTCGGGATCGTCATGTGGGGTGTCGCGGGATTCGGGATGGGCCTGTCGTACGCACCGCTCTCGCTCACGGTGCTTGCCGAGGCTGCCGAAGGCGAGCAGGGCTCCGCCAGCTCCGGGCTGCAGCTGTCCGACGTCGTCGGGACCGCGCTGGGAACCGGCGTCGGCGGCGCGATCATCGCGGCCGGTGCCGCGGCGACATTGCCCGGCTGGATCGGGCTCGCGGGGACGTTCGGGGTGGGAGTCGCCGCCGCGCTCGGTGGTGCCATCGTTGCCGGCCGCCTGCCCGGTCCGCGCGCCTCCGCCGCCGTCCCGCACTGACCCCGGCGAGGGGACGCGGCGAGCCGCTGCGGTAGACTGCACCGGCTGCGACGGAGCCCCACCGCGCGCAAATACCAGGAGGGTCGCCAGGCCCATGTCCGCCGAGGACCTTCGAGCCCGGATCCGCGAGATCCCGGATTTCCCGAAGCCGGGAATCCTGTTCTACGACATCACGACGCTCCTCAAGGAGCCCGCGGCGTACAAGGAATCGATCGATCTGATGCTCGAGCCCTACCGCAAGGAGCGGGTCGACATCGTCGTCGGGATGGAGTCGCGCGGCTTCATCTTCAGCTCGCCGATGGCGTATCAGCTCGACGCCGGGCTCGTGCCCGTGCGGAAGCTCGGCAAGCTCCCGGCCGAGACGATCACCGTCGAGTACGCGCTCGAGTACGGGTCGAACACGCTCGAGATCCATCGCGACGCGATCGACCCGGGTCAGAAGGTCCTCATCGTCGACGACCTCCTTGCGACCGGCGGCACCGTCCGCGGCACGATCGAGCTTGTCGAACGGCTGAAGGGCGAGGTCGTGGGGCTCGCGTTCCTCGTCGAGCTCGAGTTCCTCAAGGGCCGCGATCGGCTCGAGGGCCGGCGCGTCACGAGCGTCGTCAAGTACTGAGCCGCGAGGTCCCCGTTGCCCGACCAGCCGGTCGACGCCACTCCACCCGTCGGGTCCGAGCCGGCTGACGTCGCGCGGTCGGGCGTCGCCGCGGACAACGGCGCCACGAACGGCCCCCAAACGCCGGGCGCGGCAGCCTCACCCGACCAGCCGCTCGCCGGCGCCGACCTCGCCAGGCGTCGATTCTTTCGCCGCTTCGCCGGCGACGTCGTCACGACCGCCGCGACTCTCGCCGGCGCCGCGACCGCGTTGCAGCGCGCATCCGCCGAGGCCGCGAGTACGCTCCTCGACCCCGAGCGCGATGAGGCCGCGCTCCGGGCGATCGCCGGCGTCCCGGCGAGCTCCGGCGCCGCGGACCCGGCAGCAGCCCCG
>DASWSI010000148.1:0-2753 GCA_036402715.1 Candidatus Limnocylindrales bacterium | reverse complement strand
CTTCGCTTGGAACCCCTCGATCACCGGCGCGAAGGTCGAGGAGACCTTCATCCTCGAGCCGGACGGCGGCCGCAGGATCGTCACCCGCGGCGACTGACACGTTGGTCCGGGCACCGGCGCCCGCCGCGCCGCCGCGCCGCGGCAGCTCCCCTAGTCGGTGACGATGCAGACCTTGCCGGCCGTGCCCGCGTCCGCGATTCGGTAGGCGTCCGCCGCTCGGTCGAGCGGCAGACGGTCCGTGTCGATCGACTCCGGCCGGATGTCCCAGCGCACGAGGCGATCGAGGAGCTCCGCCATGTGCCCGAGCGACGTCACCCAAGACCCGTGAACGGTGATCTGCTTGTGAATGAGCATCGGTGACACGGCGATGTCGACGTTGCCGCCCTCACCGACGAACGCCACCCGGCCCCAGTCGCGGAGGGCCTCGATCGCGAGCAGCCGGCCGCCGGCGGCTCCGGACGCATCGATGCTCGCCTCGACCCCGCCCCGTGACGCCGATCGAATCGCCTCGAGCGGCTCGGCGGCGGCGTCGAACGCCTCGTCGACGATCCCCTTTTCGAGCGCGAGGTCTCGACGCTCCGCCGACACGTCTGCGCCATAGACGCTCGACACGCCGAACCCGCGGGCGAGCATCGCCACGGCCAGCCCGACGGGCCCGAGCCCGGTGACGAGGAGGCGGTCGCGACCGCTCACCCGAACACGGAGCAGCGACTCGTAGGCCGTCCCGAAGCTGCATGCCGCGGACGCGCCGTCGATGAACGACAGCTCGTCGGGGAGGAGGATGCAGGTCGCCTCCTCGGCGAGGAGATACGGCGCGTGGCCGCCGTCCCGCTGCCAGCCGTACGCCGCTCGGCGGTCCGAGCGGCAGGCGATCATGTAGCCGCGCCGGCACTCGTCGCACATCCCGCAGCCCGAGATGTGATAGATCGCGACCCGGTCGCCGACCGCGATCTGCCGGCATCCGGGGCCAACGGCGACGACCTCACCCGCCGGCTCGTGGCCGGCAATGACGCCCTGGTACGCCTCCGGTCCGTGCCCGAGGTGCTCGCGGTAGATCGCCCGGATGTCGCTGCCGCAGATCGACGACGCCCGGACGCGGACGAGGACCTGCCGCTCGCCCGGCTGCGGAACGGGCACGTCGCGCCACTCCACGCGGCGGCCGCCGGGCAGCACCGCGCCGCGCATCGTTCCCCGTTCGGTCGTCGTGGCCGCCATCGGGCGGAGGGTACCGCGAGTCAGCGGGATCGGCTCCGCGGACGGCGAGGCCGCGGATCCGGTGCAAGCGACGTGCAAGACGGCAGATTGCGAGCGCGGATCGCGCAGACGTTCGATGGCCCACCGTCGGGCGACCGGGAGCTGCCGGGCATCGAAGCACGGGGGTTACGGCACATGAAGGTCGGGGTCATCGTCCCGCAGGGGTGGACCGGCGAGTACGCGGGCGTCGAGCCCGCCGCGGCATGGCGCAGGACGGTCGAGGTCGCCCGCGAAGCCGAGGAGCTCGGGTTCGATTCGATCTGGCTGTTCGACCACTTCCACACGACGCCGGACCCGACCGACGAGCTGACGTTCGAGGCGTTCACGAGCCTTTCGGCGCTCGCGGCGCTGACGAACCGGGTTCGGCTCGGGCACATCGTCACCTGCGCGTCATACCGCAACCCGGCGCTCGAGGCGAAGATGATCTCGACGCTCGACACGATCAGCGGCGGGCGGATGGAGCTCGGCATCGGGGCCGGCTGGAAGCGCGAGGAGTGGGAGGCGTACGGCTACGACTTCCCGGAGACGCCGGAGCGCCTGAAGATCCTCGAGGAGTCGCTCGAGATCATCACTCGGATGTTCCAGCCTGGACGCGCCAGCTTCGAGGGCGACCACCTGCGGATCGCGGGGGCGATCAACCTCCCCAAGCCGATCCAGCAGCCGCGCGTCCCGATCATGGTCGGCGGGAACGGCCGAAAGGTGACGTGGCGGCTCGCGGCCCGGTTCGCCGACGAGATCAACCTCGACAACATGCCGCCCGACGAGCTGCCGGACGCGATGAAGGACATCGCGGCGCACTGCGAAGCGGTTGGGCGCGACCCGAAGACGCTGCGCGTGTCGGTTCACATCTGGTGGGAGACGCTCGACCAGGCGCCGTCGCGCCCGGAGCTGCTCGCGGCCTACCGCGACGCCGGCGTGTCCCGGGTCATGGCACTCGTTCGCGCGAGCGCGCGCGATCGCCACGCACTCGAGGCGTTCCGGCGGGATGCCGAGCAGGCGGGGGCCGAGCTCGCGGAGCCCGCCGCCCAGCGGACATCACCGCAGGCGTCCACGCCGGGCTCCGCGGCCGCGACGGACCGGCGCGAGGCCGTCGCCAGCAGCCGCTGACCGAAGGGTCGGATTCGCGCCGCTAGAATGCCGCCGGAGTGCCGCGCCGCGGCCTGAACCGACACGAGGTGCTTCCGCGTGGCCCAGCAGCGGATCGCCATCGGCATCGACGTCGGCGGAAGCGCGATCAAGGCGGGAGCCGTCGACAGCGACAGCGGCCGCGTGCAGGGTTCGCGGGTCGAGGTCGCGACGCCGAAGCCCTCGACCCCCGCGGCGGTCGTGGACACGATCCGGTCACTCGTCGAGCGGCTCGGCCCGGAGCACGGAGGGCAGGACATCCCCGTCGGCGTCACGATTCCGGCCGTCGTCATCGCCGGCGTCACGTGGACCGCGGCGAACATCGACGAGGGCTGGACGGGCTTCGACGCGGAGGCGGCATTCCGCGCCGCCCT
>DASWSI010000147.1:0-14180 GCA_036402715.1 Candidatus Limnocylindrales bacterium | reverse complement strand
GTCGCGTTCGACGCCGACACGCCCGACGACGTCATCCGGGTCGTCCGCCCGGACGTCTTCGTCAAGGGCGGCGACTACGCGCTCGACGAGCTTCCCGAGGCGGCCGTCGTGGAGGCGCTCGGTGGCAGCGTCAAGATCCTGCCGTACGTCGAGAACCGATCGACGACGGGGCTCATCGCCCGGGTTCGCGGCGGCGCGGATGGCGCAGGTGCCCGCGACGGCTCTGTCGCCGGCTACGGAACCCCACCGGGTGGCTGAGACCGTCGCGCGCGCGGACCGGATCGGCGCGTGGTCCAACGTCGGCGAGGTCCTCGCCGTTCGGCTCGACGCGATGGGCGACGTCCTGATGACGACGCCGGCGCTCCGCGCGATCCGCGCGACGGTCCCGGACGCCCGACTGACGCTCCTCACCTCCCCGGGCGCGGCCGAGGTCGCGGCCTGCATCCCGGAGCTCGATGCCGTCATCGCCCACGACGTGCCGTGGATGAAGGCGACCGCGGCACGCACCGATCCCGCCCCGGACCTCGAGCTGATCGACCGACTCCGCGCCGGGCGGTTCGACGCGGCCGTCATCTTCACCGTCCATACGCAGGATCCGCTGCCGGCGGCGCTGACGTGCTGGCTCGCCGGAATCCCGCTCCGCCTCGCGCACTCTCGCGACAACCCGTACCAGCTCCTCACCGACTGGGTCCGCGACCCCGAGCCGCTGGAGCCGATCCGGCACGAGGTCCAGCGGCAGCTCGATCTCGTCGCCGCCGTGGGGTACCGAACGGAGGACACCCACCTCTCGTTCCGGGTCCCGCCGGATGCGAGCCGCCGCGTCCGCGGGATGCTCGCGGGCCTCGGGCTCCACGCTGCGGCGCCGTGGGCAGTGCTCCATCCGGGCGCGACCGCGCCGTCGAGGCGATATCCGCCCGAACGCTTCGCGGCCGCGGCTCGCGCGCTTGCGACCGAAGACGGCTGGCGATTCGTCGTCACCGGCTCGCCAGGCGAAGCCGAGCTCGCGGCGTCCGTCGCGCGGGCGATCGGGCCCGCGGCCGTTCCGCTCGCGGGGCAGCTGTCGCTCGGCGAGCTGAGTGCGCTCATCGCGGTCGCGCCCGTCGTGATCACGAACAACACGGGCCCGGCGCATCTCGCGGCGGCCGTCGGCACGCCGGTCGTCGACGTCTACGCCCTGACGAACGTCCAGCACACGCCGTGGCGAGTTCGGCATCGCCTCGTCATCAACGACGTGCCGTGCCGAGGCTGCCGAAAGAGTGTCTGCCCGCTCGGCCACAACGCCTGCCTGACGGGGATCCCCGCCGAATCCGTTGCGGCGGCGGCGCGCGAGCTCGTGCCGGCGCCCCGCGTTGCCGTGCCCGCCCGGCGAGCCGCCGCGAGTGGTGCGCTCGCAGCGGGCGCAAGTCGGGCGGAAGAGACGCCCGCGGCGGCCGTCGCGGAATGACAGCGTCCGATTCCGGCGCTCGTCGCCACGAGGAGCGACCGGCCGTCGACGTGCTCATTCCCACGTACCGCCGGCCGACGGCGCTGGCGATGACGCTCGCCGGGCTCGCCGGCCAGTCGTACGACCGCTTGCGGATCGTCATCTCGGACCAGACCGAGGACGATCCGCTCCCGTCGCGCTCGGCCGAGGTCGAGGCGGTCGTCCGCGTCCTCGACGCGTCCGGCCGGCGCGTCGAGCGCCATCACCACGTTCCGTCGCGCGGGATGGCGGAGCAGCGCCGCTTCCTGCTGCGGCGAGCGGACGCGCCATACGCCCTGTTCATCGACGACGACGTCCTCCTCGAGCCAGACCTCGTCGAGCGCCTCGTCGCCGCCATCCGGCGCGCCCGCTGCGGCTTCGTCGGCTCCGCGCTCATCGGGCTGAGCTTCCGCGACGACGTCCGCCCGCGCGAGCAGGCGATCGAGTTCTGGGACGGACCCGTCAGGCCGGAGTGGATCCGTCCCGGGACCGCGGCGTGGGAGCGCCACCGGCTCCACAATGCGGCGAATCTCCTCCACCTCCGCGAGGAGCTTCGCCCGACGGAGGACCGCCTCTACAAGGTCGCGTGGGTCGGCGGGTGCGTCCTGTACGACGTCGACAAGCTGCGGGCGAGTGGCGGCTTCTCGTTCTGGCGGCAGCTCCCGGTTCGGCACTCCGGCGAGGACGTGCTCGCGCAGCTCCAGGTCATGGGCCGGTACGGCGGCTGCGGCCTCTTTCCGTCGGGGGCGTACCACCTCGAGGTTCCGACGACGATCGCCGAGCGACGCGTCGATGCACCGCGCGTCCTCGTCCCGTCGACCCGCGTCCGGAGCGCCGCGCGGCGCCGTCAGTCCGCGCGGCGGAGCAGCCCCCGCTCGAGGCATTCGCCGAGAGCCAGCGTCCGGTAACCGGCATCGTCGAACTGCACGACGACGCGGTCGCCTTCGACCCGGCTGACGAGCCCCGGTCCGTACGTCGCGTGGCGGACGCGGTCGTTGAGGGCGAACGGTCCGCCGGCGACGTCTGCGCGGTCGGCGTCGGTTGCGGCGTCGGTCGCGCTGCCGTCCGCGGAGGTAACGCGCCCGTCCGCCGCGAGGCAGCGGTCGCAATTGCCGCACGGCGGCTCGTACTCCTCGCCGAGGTAGTTCAAGAGGAAGCGGCGGCGGCATCCGGCGCCCTCGGCGTAGGCGCGGAGCATCTCGACGCGTGATGCGGCCATCCGCCGCCGGCGGTCCTGGGCCGCGACGACATCCGCGGCGAGCTGGCGCGCGTCGCGATCGGTGACGACATGGACGGATCCATTCGGCTCCACCGAAACCGTGCCGAGCGCCTCGAGACGGCCGACGATCGCGTCCGTTCGGCGAACGGACCGTCGGGCCGCTTTTGCCACCTCCGTCGTCGCGGCGCCGGGACGGCGACGGAGCGCCGCGACGACGGCCCGAGCATCGGCCTCCGTGACGACCGCCGGCGCGCCCTGAAAGCGGCGAAGCCCCAGATCCTCCGCCCGGTAGAAGAGGACGGCATCCGCCGGCTCGCCGTCGCGACCGGCGCGACCGATCTCCTGGTGGTACGCGTCGAGCCCGTCGCTGATGTCGTGATGAGCGACGAACCGGACGTTCGGCTTGTCGATCCCCATCCCGAAGGCGATCGTCGCCACGACGACGCCGATCCGGTCGGCCATGAAGTCGTCCTGGATTCGCGCCCGCGTCCCCGCGGCGAGGCCGGCGTGGTAGACCGCAGCCGTGACCCCGGCAGCCGAGAGCTCGGCGGCGACCTCCTCGGCGCCGCGCCGCGTCGCCACATAAACGATCCCCGGCGGCGTCGCGGCCACGACCCACTCGACGAGGGCGCGGCGCTTGGCGCGTCCGTCAGCGTGCGTCTCGACGCTCAACCGGAGGTTCGGGCGGTCGAAGCCCCGCGCGACGACGACCGGATCGCGCAGCCGCAGCCACTCGGCGATCTCGTCGCGGACGGCCGGCGAAGCGGTCGCCGTGAGACCCAGGATCGGCGGCCGGCCGATGGCCTCGGCGACCGCGGCAAGCCGGCGGTACTCCGGCCGGAAGTCGTGGCCCCACTCGCTGACGCAATGGACCTCGTCGACGACGAACAGCGACGGATGGGCGTCCGCGACGCGGTCGAGCACCTCCGGGATCGCGAGCTGCTCCGGGGCCAGCAGCAGGAACTCCAGGCGGCCGGCGGCGAACGCCTCGAGCACCTCGGCGCGGCGCGCATCCGACAGGGTCGAGTTGAGCGCGGCCGCTCCGCCGAGCCGCTCGTCGTCGAGTGATTCGAGCTGGTCCTGCTGGAGCGCCAGCAGGGGCGACACGACGACGGTGGGTCCGGGGCGCTCCACGGCCGCGAGCTGGTAGATCGCGGACTTCCCGCCGCCGGTCGGCAGCAGGGCGAGCGTGTCCCGCCCGGCGAGCACCGCGCGGACGGCCTCCTCCTGGCCCGGAAGGAGCCGCCGGAACCCGAGCGTCTCGCGCGCCGCCGCGCGGACCGCATGAGCGGTCGGTGCGTCGGCGTTCGCGGCGGCTTCCGCGCCGGCACCCGGGCGGCGGCGCGGCGCCACGTGGCCGGCCGCGGTCACGCGATCGTGGCGCTCGTCACGACGGTCGCGCGGGTTTCGGCGTCCCGTTGCCGCCGTTGTGGCGGGGCGCAGGACGAGCGGCCCCCTGGCCGCGACGCCCCTTGCGGGCGGGGCTGTCGAACGCCGTCTCGCCCTCGTCGCCGAGTGGGTCGGTCTCCTGCGCGTTCGTCTGCTCGAGAAGGAATCGCCGAAGTCCCTCGGCCTGGCGGCTCGCCTCGTCGGCGCGACGCTGGAGCCGGTCGACCATGAGGTCCGAACCGACGCCGGACGATCGCTCGATGAGCCGCCGGGTCAAGGCCTCGCGCTCCTCGAGCGCCCGAAGCCCCGCCCACAGCGAGTCCTCGAGCCCCGCGTCCTGGGCCGCCATGAGCGTCCGAAGCGTGAACGCATGCCCCACCCGACACCGGAAGGGCGCCGCGCCGGCCTCCTCGATCTGCCACAGCACCCCACCGCAGTCCGGACAGCCGAACGCGGACGGCTTGCCGGGACGCTCCTCGGCCTTGATCGCCTCGGGATCCATCTCCGTCATCGCCGTCTCCCAGCGTGCCGTCTTCGACGGCTGCTTCGTCTTCCGCCGTCGGTCGGCGTCGCTCATCTCGAGGAACTCCGGCAGGCGGCGTCCGATCTCGTTCGCCGGCAGGATGTGGTCCGCGCCCCCGAGGTCGCGTGCGCTGGCCGGCATGCTCGGGACGATCGCGTCCGCCGGGTCCTGCACGACGGCCACGCCACCCGCCTCACGGACCGTCCGGAGGCCCGTCGCGCCGTCGTCGAGCGCGCCGGAGAGGATGACCCCGACGACTCCGGCACCACGAGCGAGGGCCGCGCTCCGAAAGAGCGGGTCGACGGCCGGCCGGTGCAGGTTCTCGCGCGGTCCGCGGGTGACGCGCATTCGCCCATCGGAGACCGTGAGATGGAAGTCCGGCGGCGCGACGACGATCTCGCCGGTCCGGATCTCCTCGTTGTCCGTGGCGTGGCGAGCAGGGAGGCGCCCCGCGCGACCGAGGATGGCCGGGAGCCGGCTCGTCGAATCCGCGGGAAAATGAACGACGATGAGCACCGCGGCCGGGAGGTCCGCGGGGACCTCCGCGACGAGCCGAATGAGCGCGTCGACGGCGCCGGCAGAGCCCCCGACGACGACAAGATCTCGATGGTCCATGCGGATCCTTGCCTCACGTGGGATGCCTCGTGCAGGCTCGCGCGAAAGGTGACGGGGTAGGATAGGCAGCCGGAATCGGGGGTCGACCCGCGGTCCGGCGAGGCCGGCATGACAGGGAGGTGACAGCGGACGATGACGTCTGAAGCGCCGCGCCACCTCGTCGTCGTCGGGTCATCGGCGGGCGGCATCGAGGCGCTCTCGATCCTCGTCGCTTCGCTGCCGAAGGACCTCGCGGCGCCGGTCATCGTCGCCCAGCACCTCGACCCCCATCGCGCCAGCCACCTGACAGAGATCCTGTCCGCCCGATCGACGCTCCCCGTCATCACGGTCGAGGATCGCGTCGAGCTCCGGGACGGGACGATCCATGTCGTGCCATCGAGCGGTCACGTCGAGATCGCGCAAGGCCAGATCCGGCTCGTTCCCGCGGGCGACGCCGGGCCGGTCCCGTCCGTCGATCACATCCTGATCTCCGCCTCGGAGGCGTTCGGCGAGGGCCTGATCGCCGTGATCCTCACCGGGATGGGGTCCGACGGGACATTCGGCGCCCGCCGGGTCAAGGCGGCCGGCGGAACGGTCATCATCCAGGACCCGATGACGGCGCGGTTCCCATCGATGCCCGCGTCGCTTCCGCCAACGAGCGTCGACATCTCCGCGCCGATCGAGGCGATCGGCGGCGTCATCGCGGACCTCCTGAGCGAGACGTACGTCCCGGGCCGTGCCGGCGACGACCGCGTCCTCGCGACGTTCCTCGCGACACTCCGCGCGGAGAGCGGAATCGACTTCGCGAGCTACAAGCGGCCGACGATCCTGCGACGTCTCCAGCGCCGGATGGCCGCGGCGCGGACGCCTCTGCTTCGGGACTACGTCCGGTACCTCCGAGACCACCCGGAGGAGTACAACCGCCTCGCGAGCAGCTTCCTGATCAAGGTCACCGAGTTCTTCCGCGACCCGGAGCTGTTCGAGCGCCTCCGGGACTCGATCATCCCCCAGCTGATCGAGAACGCCCGGCGCAACGGCCGCGAGCTGCGGATCTGGTCCGCGGGGACCGCCACGGGCGAGGAGGCGTACTCACTGGCGCTGATCGTGGCCGAGGCGCTGGGGGAGGAGCTCCCGGCGTGGACCGTCCGGATCTTCGCGACGGACCTCGACGCCGAGGCGGTCGAGTTCGCTCGCCGCGGCGTCTATCCGGCTGCGGCGCTCGCGGACATCCCGCCCGCGCTCATCGACCGGCATTTCCACCCGCGCGACGGGGCGTTCGAGGTGGCCAAGCACATCCGGGCGCTCGTCGTCTTCGGCCAGCACGACCTCGCGATGCGTGCGCCGTTCCCGCGGATCGATCTCGTCATGTGCCGGAACGTCCTCATCTATTTCACGCCCGAGCTCCAGAAGCGGGCGCTCCAGCTCTTCGCGTTCTCGCTCCGCGACGGCGGATGGCTCGTGCTCGGAAAGGCGGAGACCACGCGTCCGCTGCCGGACTACTTTGCGCCGGAGGAGACGCGGCTCAAGATCTACCGCCGCCACGGCGAGCGGCTCGTCGTTCCGCCGGCCACCTATCGCCACACGCCGGCGGTGGCCCGCGTGACGCCGATCGGGCCGCGCCTCGTCGCCCGCGGCGCAAGCTTCGGCCCGGTAGTGCGCGGAGCGCTGCCGGCAAGCACGGAGCGGGCGGAGGTGACGCTCGCGGCACTGCCGATCGGCATCGTCGTCGTCGCCGCCAACTACGACATCCTGACGATCAACCCGGCCGCCCGGGACCTGCTCGGGATCCACTCGACCGCGGTGGGGCAGGACCTCGTCCACCTGACGGATCGGCTGCCGTCGCCGGATCTCCGCGGCATCATCGACGCCGCGTTTGCCGGCCGGTCCGAATCCCTCACGGTCGAGGCGCCGCGGGGCGCGGGCGCGTCGGAGCCCGTGCTGCTCCACGTCGAGGCGTTCCCGCGCGCCGTGGACGATGGGACCGCGGGCGATGCCGCGATCGTCGTCGTGCGCGACGTCACCGCCAGCGGGGACGCTCGTGCCGACGTGAATCGGCCGGGGCCGATCCCGTTTGATCCTGACTCCCTCGGTGAGCAGCTCGCCGCCTACGAGACCGCGAACCGCCGCTTGCTCGACGACAACCGCGATCTGACCGCGGCGAACCTCGCGCTCAAGGGGTCGAACGAGGAGCTGCTCGTCGCGAACGAGGAGGTCCAGGCGGCGACCGAAGAGGTCGAGACGCTCAACGAGGAGCTCCAGTCAACCAACGAGGAGCTCGAGACACTCAACGAGGAGCTCCAGGCGACGGTCGAGGAGCTCAACACGACGAACGACGACATCCACGCCCGGACGACGGAGCTCCAGGCGATGACGGTCGGGCTCGAGGAGCAGCGCCGATCGGCGGAGATGCATCGTGCCCGTCTCGCCACGCTCGTCGAGACGTTGTCCGATGCGGTCCTCGTCGTCGACGGCAGGGGCCGCGCGGTCATCCGGAACCGCGCGTATGCGGCGCTGTTCGAGGAATCGGGGATCGTCCCGGAGGACGACGAGGGAAACCCCCTGATTCCGGCCGGCGGCCTCGAGGAGCGCGTGAGCCGCGGCGAGGAGTTCGTCCTCCAGTTCCGCGCGACGGACCGCGAGGGCCGGCGGCGCTGGTTCGAGGCGTACGGCCGCCCGATGCCGAAGGAGATGGATCTGCACGACGGGGGGATCCTCGTCGTCCACGACACGACCGACCTCAGCCTTCGGCGCCTCCAGGAGGAGTTCGTCGCGGTCGTCGCTCACGAGCTGCGGACGCCACTGACCGCGCTGCGCGGCTACCTCCAGATGCTGAACCGCGAGGTCGCCGGCGACGTCGACCAGCGCCTCGCGCCGCGCGCCCTCGAGCAGGCCGAGCGGTTGCAGCGGCTGGTCGAGGAGCTGTTCGACGTCACTCGCGCGGACACCGGCCGCCTCGTCGTCGAGCCGCGGCCGGTGCGGCTCGACGACATCCTCGACCAGACGGTCGAGATCGCGCAGTCACTCGCGGACGGGCAGCGCATCGAGGTCGAGCGCGCGGCCGGTGACGTCCTGGTCAATGCGGATCCCGGCCGCCTCCAGCAGGTCCTCCTCAACGTCCTCACGAACGCGATCGTCCACGCCTCGGAATCCCCGGACATCCTCGTCCGGGTTCGGCGCGTCCGAAAGCGAGCGGAGATCGAGATCGAGGACCACGGCCCCGGCATTGCCGAGGCGGACCGGGCCCATCTCTTCTCCCGGTTCCAGCAGGGCCAGGCGGCGCGGAGCCGCGACAGCGGCCTCGGGCTCGGCCTCTACGTCTCGCGCCAGATCGTGCTCGCCCACGGCGGGACGATCGACGTCGACTCAGAGCCGGGGGAGGGGACGACCTTCACGATCCGGCTGCCGCTCGCCGGGGACGGGGTGGCGGCGCGGCAGCGAGCCGCGGCGTCGACGGGCGACGCCGCTGGATCGAACGGCGACAAGGCGGCGCCTCACGGCGACGGTGTCGCATCGAACGGCGGTCGGAGGGCATCGATCCCACCCCCGCGCCGGCGTCCCCGGGCGTGACCCGCGCCTGACCTAGCCGGCTCGCCGCGCTCCGCCGGCAAGCGCCCGGTCGACGGCATCGAACAGGTGGACGAGGTCGAAGGGCTTGGCGATCCGGTCGACCGCGTGGAGCTGCTCCGCGACCCTCCGGCCGTGATCGCCGGCCGTCATGACGACGATGGGCGGCGCGTCGTCGCCGAAGTCCAGGTCGAGCGCGGACCGTGCCCGCAGGCGCACGTCGAGAAGGATGAGGTCGACGTCGTCCACCTCGAGCGTCCCGCTTCCGTCTGACGTCGCGACGCGGTAGCCGCGCTCCGTCAGCGCGAGCTCGACCATTCCCCGGATCCCGGCGTCATCGTCGACGATGAGGATGAGCGGCGCGTCGGCAGTCACGGCGCGAGGATATCGCGAGGTCGACTTCGGTGGCCTCGCGTGGGCGCCGAACGGCTCAGTTTCGCGTTGCGCTATCGGCACGCGGCGGCCGCCGGATGTAACGGCACTGAAACGCGCCCCGCGAGCGACGGCCGGTGACCCCGCAACGGTCGGCGTAGCATCTGCGCCAGCGGGGTCGGATCAGGTAGAGGTGCGCCGACATACCGGTGGCAACGCGTCACGAGGCAGCGGCGCGCGACGTTGCTTTTGTCTTCGATGCAGCGGGCGTCAGGCGCGCAGGAAGCCCGGACGCCGATGCGATCATCGGCTCGCACGCCATTGAGCACATCGAGGACTTTGCGACCCGGTTCCGCCAGCCGGACGGTCTCCCGCTCGATGTCAGCAAGGCGGGCAGTCGCCTCGCGGTCGGGATGAACGGCGCGACGGGGCGCCGGTTCACGATCACGACCCAGCGCCTCGAATCCGGGCTCCCCGCAACCGTAGACGCCGCACCGGGGCCGTTTCCCGCGACGCTGATCCTCGTCAGCCAGCTCGGTGCGGAGGACGATCCGGTGACCCTCCAGCAGGCGCTCGGCTCCATCCTGGCGCACGAGCTCCGGACCCCGATGACGACGATCTTCGGCGGCGCGCAGCTCGTCGCGAACGAGTCCGTGTCGACCGCGACGAAGACCGAGGCCGCGCGTTCGGTCGCGCGCGAGACGGAGCGGCTGCATCGCGTCGTCGAGGACCTCGTCGTTCTCGTTCGGTCGTCCGCGGACGTCCAGGACGATCTCGAGCCCGTGCTCCTGCAGCATCTCCTGCCGGCGATGATCGACATGCATCGGCGGTTGCGTCCGGAAGTCACGATCGAGGCATCGCTTCCGCCGCGGTTGCCGGCCGTGCTCGCGAGCGAGGACAAGGTCTCGCAGGTCCTGCGGAACGTCCTCGAGCAGGCGATTCTCTACACCCATCCCGGTGGCCGGATCGTGATCGACGCGCAGCGCGTCGGCAAGGATGTCGAGGTCCGGGTGACGGACGACGGCCTGGGGCGAGACGTGAACGATGCCGCGGCCGCGTTCGACCTGTTTCACCGCTCGCCCCGCACGGCGGCCGATCCATCGGGCGCGAATCTCGCTCTCGCCGTGAGCCGCCGGCTCGTCGAGGCGATGGGCGGCCGAATGAGCGCGGTCAGCCGTGAGGCTGGCGGCGAGATCGTGTTCGCACTGCCCGTCGCCGGCTCGAAGCGGGGCTCGCGGGACGAGGCCGTCGCGCAGGGCTGACGGCGGGCCCCTCACTCCGCGTCCGCGCCTGTAACGGCGCTGCAAGAGCGATGTTGACGCCGCCTCCGTCGCAATGACCGCACGTATCCGACGATCGCGTCCCGGTCCCGCGATCCCGCCATGAGGCGCTCAGCGACCCGTCATGAACAACCGGATCATCGCGCCGAGGACGATGACGCCCGCGACCGCGATCCAGCGACCAGCGCGTCGCGGATCGTGGCTGTGCACGGCGTACCGCGTCCCGATGATCGTGCCGACGGCGACGGCGGCGTACACGACGTGGAGCAGGTCGCGGACCGCGCCCCCCGTCGCGACGAGCGCGAGCCCGACGATCCCCGCCGCCGCCGCGGCGACGGCCTGGACGAGGATGACCTTGTCGAGCAGCGCGTACGATCGGCTCCGGCCCGCGGCGAGGATCGCACCGGCGACGACGGTCGACGCCGCGGCAACGACGGCGACCCACGCGAGCGCGAGGTGGAGCTGGGCCATGCCGCGCACGGTAGCGCACGGCGACGCCGCGACACGGATCCGCGGATGACGGCGCGGAGACGGGCTGCCGCGGGCTGGCTCGCCGCGGCCGCGGTCGCCGCGGGGCTGATGGTCGTCGCCGCGGCCACTCCCGCCCCATCGGGACCGCCACCATCCGGCGGCGCGGTTCGGAACGACGCCGCATCGCTCTATCTCCAGAACTGCGCCAGCTGCCACGGGCCGCAGGGGCAGGGGACCGCCGTCGGGCCGTCGCTCGTCGGTGTCGGTGCCGCGTCCGCGGACTTCTATCTGCGCACCGGTCGAATGCCGCTCGGCGCGCCCGGCCAGCGCCCCGTGCGCCAGGACCCGAAGTTCGACGACGCGCAGATTCGGGCGCTCGTCGACTTCGTCGCCGCCCTCGGCCAGGGACCGGCGATCCCGCAGGTCCGCGCCGGCGGCGATCTCAAGCGCGGCTGGGAGCTCTACACCGCCAACTGTGCCGCGTGCCACGCGGCCACCGGGGCGGGCAACGCCGTCGGCGGCGGGTTCGTCGCCGTGGGCCTTGGCCACGCAACGCCGACGCAGATCGGTGAGGCAATGGCCATCGGCCCTGGCGCGATGCCGCAGTTCTCGTTCCCGAGCGACGACCGCGACGCGATCGTCGCGTATGTCGACTTCCTCCGCTCGTCGCCGTCGCCCGGCGGCGCACCGATCGGCGGCGTCGGACCGGTCGCCGAGGGGTTCGTCTCCGTCGTCCTCGGCCTCACCGCGCTCGTGCTCATCGCCCGCTTCGTGGGTCGCCGCTCACACGAGGGGGAGCCGGACAGCCCGCTGCCGCCGGGCGATCTCGCGTCGGACGGCACGGACGATCCGCGGCCGGCGGGAGGGACGGCGTGATCGACCCGCGCGAGGCGTCGCCGACCGGCTCCCAGCAACGCGGGACACGGGCGGTGACGCGGACGCTCGGTGAGCGCGAGCGCGCGGCGGAGCGGCGCGCCGAGCGCGAGGTCCTGATCGCCTTCGGGCTGTCGTTCCTCGCCGGCATCTCGCTGCTCGTCCTGTACTTCTTCGGCGGCCAGACCCAGCTCGAGGGCGTGCTTCTGACGATCTGTCTCGGCGGAATCGGGGTCGGGATCGTCATCTGGGGCCAGCGGCTCATGCCGGCGCGCGTGCACATCGAGGAGCGCCATCCGATCGGCACGGATCCGTCGCGGATCGCGGATCTCGGCGAGGCGCTCACCGAGGAAGCGGGCTTCAGCCGGCGGAAGCTCCTGATCCGCGCCCTCGCCGGCGCCTTCGCCGGGCTCGGCGCGGCCCTCGCGATCCCGTTCTTCTCCCTGGGCCCGGCGCCCGGCCGGTCGCTGTTCGAGACGGCGTGGAAGTCCGGCGGCCGGCTCGCCGTTGCCGGTGGCAAGCCGCTCCATCCCGAGGACGTGCCCGTCGGCGGCGTCCTGACGGTGTTTCCGAATGGCGATGGCAGCGATCCGAATGCGGCCACGCTGCTCATCCACGTCCAGCCCGAGCTCCTCCAGCTCCAGGGCGAGGCCGCAACGTGGGCGCCCGACGGGTTCGTCGCCTATTCGAAGGTCTGCACCCACGCCGGGTGTCCGGTGGGCCTGTACCGCGCCTCGGAGCACACGCTCATCTGCCCGTGCCACCAGTCCGAGTTCGACGTGCTCCGCGGCGCAAAGCCGATCTCCGGCCCCGCCGCGCGACCGCTCCCGCAGCTGCCGATCCGTCGGGACGCCGACGGCACATTCGTCGCCGACGGCGACTACCGGGAGCCCGTGGGCCCGAGCTTTTGGAACATCCACTCATGAGTCGGCAACCTCAACCTCGTACTGACGCTCGCTCTCCGAGGTCGGAGGCGACGCCCCTGCGAGCCATCCGCCCGAGGATTCCGAGCTTTTGGGACATCCACCGATGAACGACGGACCGCGCTCGGGCGGGCAGCGCGAACCCGAGCCGCCGACCGTCCTCGAGCGCATCGGTACGTGGGTCGATTCGCGGACAGGGATGGCTGGCGTCGTCCGGACGGGCCTGCGAAAGGTCTTCCCGGACCACTGGTCGTTCCTGCTCGGCGAGATCGCGCTGTTCTGCTTCGTGATCCTCGTCGCGACCGGCACGTTCCTGACCTTCTTCTTCGTCCCGAGCGCGGCGCCGGTGACGTACAACGGGACGTACGGGCCCCTCCAGGGGACGGAGGTCAGCGCGGCATTCCAGTCCGTCATGCGACTCAGCTTCGAGGTGCGCGCCGGCCTGCTGATGCGGCAGATCCACCACTGGACCGCGCTCGTCTTCGTCGCCGTCGTCATCGCCCATCTCTGCCGGGTGTTCTTCACCGGGGCGCATCGGCGGCCCCGCGAGATCAACTGGATCGTGGGATTCACGCTCCTCGTGCTCGTGATCGGTGAAGGCTTCACCGGGTACTCGCTGCCGGACGACCTGCTGTCGGGAACGGGCGCGCGAATCGCGTACTCCGCTGTACTCGCGATCCCCTTCATTGGCCCGTGGCTCGCCTCGCTCGTGTTCGGTGGCGAGTTCCCGACCCAGGCGCTCATCAGCCGCTTCTTCGTCATCCACGTGATGCTGCTGCCCGGTCTCGTGATCGGTGGCATCACGGTCCATCTCGCGCTGCTCGTGCTCCACAAGCACACCCAGTTCCGCGGCGGGCCGGCGCGCGAGACGAACGTCGTCGGACGTCATTTCTGGCCGAGCCAGGTGTTCCTCTCGACCGGGCTGTTCTTCCTGACGGCGGCGCTCGTCGCGCTCATCGGCGGGCTCCTCCAGATCAACCCGATCTGGGCCTACGGACCGTTCAACGGCTCCGTCGTCAGCTCGCCCGCGCAGCCGGACTGGTACGTCGGCTGGCTCGACGGTTCGCTCCGCATCTTCCCGCCGTTCGAGCCGACGATCTTCGGGATCACGATCCCGTCCGCGTTCATTCCCGGCGTCGTCGTGCCGACGATCCTGTTCACGCTCATCGCCCTCGCGCCGTTCATCGAGAGCCGGTTCTCGCACGACAGCCGCGAGCATCACCTGCTCGATCGGCTGTGGGAGCACCCGGTCCGGACCGCGAGCGGGATCGCCGTGCTGATGCTCTTCGGCGTCCTGACCCTCGCGGGCGGAAACGACGTCATCGCCTTCTACTTCTCGACCCAGGTCGAGACGCTGACGCTGCTGTTCCGCGCGCTGGCGATCGTGTTGCCGATCGTCGCCTGGATCGTCATGTATCGCATCTGTCGCGCCCGCGTCCGGCGCGACATCGAGCCGGGTCCCGCGCATCGCCGGCGCGGTGGGGTCGCCCTCCGCCGAAACGCGACGGGC
>DASWSI010000146.1:0-14724 GCA_036402715.1 Candidatus Limnocylindrales bacterium | reverse complement strand
ACTTCCCGAGGGCGCGCTGGACAGCTCCGCGGAGCACCACGGGCAGCGCGCGGCCGTCATGGCAGAAGTCGGCTGATCCTGACCCATTGGGTTCACTCTGCGCGCCTCCCCATGGTGCGGGAATGCCCCTATCGTACTTTCGGCCCTATTCCCATTCGATCGTGGCCGGGGGCTTCGACGAGATGTCGTAGACGACCCGATTCACGCCCGGCACCTCGTTCACGATCCGGCTCGAGATGCGGCCCAGGACCTCGTACGGGAGCTTGGCCCAGTCGGCCGTCATGCCGTCTTCGGACGTGACCGCCCTGATCGCGACGACGTTGGCGTAGGTTCGGCCGTCGCCCATCACTCCCACCGACCGAACGGGCGTGAGGATCGCGAACGACTGCCACAGGCTGCGATAGAGGCCCGCGGCCTTGATCTCGTCGATGACGATCCAGTCGGCCTCGCGCAGCGTCTCGAGCCGCTCCGCGGTGACCTCGCCGATGATCCGGATCGCGAGGCCCGGGCCGGGGAACGGTTGGCGAAGGACCATCGCCTCCGGCAGGCCCAGCTCCGCGCCGACGGCGCGAACCTCGTCCTTGAACAGGTAGCGCAGCGGCTCGATGAGCCGGAACCGCAAGTCTGCCGGCAGCCCGCCGACGTTGTGATGGGTCTTGATCTTCTGCGCGGCCTTCGTTTCGGACGTCGCGGACTCGATGACGTCCGGGTACAGCGTCCCCTGCGTCAGGAAGTCGATCCCGCCGTTCGCCGAGATCTTTTCCCCTTCCTCCTCGAATACGCGGATGAACTCGTCGCCGATGATCTTCCGTTTCTGTTCGGGGTCGTCGACGCCTTCGAGCCGCCGCAGGAAGCGTTCCCGCGCGTCGACCATCACGAGCCGCATGCCCAGGCTCCGCTCGAACGTCTCGCGCAGCAGCTCCGATTCCTTCTTGCGCATCAGCCCGTGGTCGACGTAGATGCACGTCAGCCGATCCCCGACGGCGCGATGGACGAGTGTTGCCGCGACGGCTGAATCGACGCCGCCGGACAGCGCGCAGATGACATTGCCGTCGCCCCCCGTCTCGCGCGTCCGCGCATCGACACGGGCGCGGATCTCCGCGACGGTCGTTTCGATGAAGTTCGCCGGCGTCCATTCCGGCTTCGCGCCGGCCAAGCCGACGACGAAGTTGCGCAGGATGTCGCGGCCGCGCGGCGTGTGGACGACCTCGGGATGGAACTGGATGCCGTAGAGATGACGCGTCTCGTCGACGAGGCCCGCGAACTCGTTCGACTCGCTCTGCGCGGTGGCACGGAAGCCGTCCGGCAGTCGCGTGATCGAGTCGCCGTGGCTCATCCAGACCGGCTGGTCCGCCTCGAGCCCGGAGAAGAGGCCATCGCCTTCCGTGATCGAGACGAGCGCCGGCCCGTATTCGCGCCTCGACGCGGCGAGGACGTCGCCACCGAGCTCCCGCGCCATGAGCTGGGCGCCGTAGCAGATCCCGAGAACCGGGAACTGGCCGCTCCAGATCGCGGGGTCGGGACGAGGCGCGTCGGCGTCGTAGACGGACATCGGCCCGCCGGACAGGATGATCGCCTTCGGTGCCCGTCGTTCGATCTCCGACCACGGCGTGTCGTGCGGGAGGAGCTCCGAGTAGACGTTGAGCTCGCGGACCCGGCGGGCGATGAGCTGCGCGAACTGGCTGCCGAAGTCGAGGACGACGACGGTGTCCGGCTCGGTCTGCGTCGCGCCTGAGGCGGCGCGACGGGCGCGATCGTCCTCGGACCGATCCGGCGGCGCCGCGTTGAGGGCGGTCTCGAGGTAGGCCTCGACCTCTGCGTCGTCCGGCGCGAGGACTCGGTGCCCCGCGTTCGCCGGCTCACCATGGACGGTCTTGCCTCGGCTCGTGGCGTCGGCTGGGGTGCCGTTGTCGCCCGCTTCAGGCCGAACCGCCGCGTCCGATTCGCGATCCGCCGATGCCTCCGCGTCTCGCGTCGCCGCCACGATCGATCCCGACCTCCGCTCGCCCTCTCCCGTCCGGCCGCCGAATGCGGCTCCCGAACAGCCATGCCAAGTCTACCGGGCGCGGCGCCACCGAGGCGGTCGAACGGCGGGGCACACCGCGACGGAGCACGGGAGCCCTCGGGCGACCGCGCCCGGCGACGTCAGCCTCGCCCGCGTCCCGCGATGACGCGCTGGAGGCCAGCCGCCGCGATCGCGTACCAGGTGAGCGTCCAGAGCAGGATGGCGAGGCCCTCCCGCGGTCCGCTCGGTGCCGGATTTGTGATCGCGAAGGCGTCGCGGCCGCTTACCGCGAAGACGAGGCCGGCGACGATCGCGAGCGTCCCGAACGCGACACTCCAGAGCCCGAGCGTGAACCCCCAGCTCCGGTCGCGCGCGACGCCGTATCCGGCGACGAGATGCACGATCCCGAGGATGACGAGGAACGGCGCGAGGACGCCGAGCGCGGACACGAGGCCGGGATCCGTTGCGGCGCGGTCGGCGGCGTTCGGGACCGCGAGCGCACCGAACGCGACGAGCACGGCTCCGGCGAACCCGAGGATGAGGCCCGTCAGCAACCGCGTCCCGCGGAACGTCAGGTGCGCCCGGTTGGCGGGCGGGACGTGGATCGGCGATCCGGTCGGGAAGTGCGACTGCGACGGGAACGTGGCGGGCGGGCTGGCAAGCATCGGATGCAACTCCTGGCTGAGCTCTCAGTGGCTCCCGCATCCTCGAACGCGAACCACGGTCCCGCCACCGACCATCGACATCCCTGGCGATGGACGGATGTCGATGCGCGGACGATTGGTCGCCGCGAGGCGCGAGTCAGCGAACCGGCCGAGCGGTTCGTTCGCTCGGCCGGCTGTCGCGTTCGGTATTCGGTTGTTCTTCAGTTGTCCGTCTTCGGTTGTTCTTCGGTTGTCCGTCTTCGGTTGTTCTTCAGTTGGGGCGGCTCAGGCGGCGGGGACCGGGATCGCCCAGTCCGGCTCGGCGGCGATCACACGCTTGGCTGTCTCGCCAAGCTCGCGCGCCTGGGCGGCGTAGAACGCCGCTCGGCGATACGAGACGATTCGCGCGTCCTTGCACGGGCATCCGGCAACGAGGCATGCGAGGCGCGTCCGTGTCGCGGGTCGGTCGAGAACCGGGAGCGAGCCCCGAGTGTCTTCCATCGTCCTGCTCCTGAACGAGCCGGTCACCGCCTGTCGGTTCCCGTTGGCGCGATGATCCGTCGCCGATCGCGCGCGGCGCATCAGCAAGCGCCGGGTGGTGCGATGGACGTATGTCAATGCGGCGCGGTGATTGCAGCCCCGGCGGAGCGAGCGACCCGCGCCTTGCCGCGGCGTGTCGGGCGGCTCCTCGCGGCGGGCCCGCGGTCGCGCGTGGCCGTCGTCGTTGCGCGGCGCCGCGACCTAGCCCGCGACCGCCTCGAGTCGTCGCCGAAGGTTCTCGATGTCGCTTGCCGCAGCGCGCTTCGCCTCCGGCGCGGCCATCGACTCGAAGAGCCGGTACTTGAGCGGGAGACCGATTCGAACGGACCACCGGAGGCGGCATGTCGCCCCGTCCGCGGCGAGGAGCGCCTCTGCCTCGACGGAGATCCCTTCGCGGTCCTTCGCACGGAACGCGAATCGCGAGCCAGGCTCGAACGCCGTGATCGTCCCCTCGAGCGTCGTCGCTCGGCCCGCGATCCGCTGCTCGATTCGGAGCGGCGTCCCTTCACGAAGTGGGCCCGGGGCTCGCTCGACGCGCACGATGCCGGAGGCGACGAGCCATTCGGGGAAGCGCTCGACGGCCGCGAGCTCGGCGAAGACGTCGTCGACGGACCGCGCGATGACGGTGTCGAACTGGGCAGCGATCGTCATGGCCGCTCCACCTGCCCTTCGCACGACCGCAACCGGAACGCGGGCCCGGACCCGAGCCGTTCGGCCGGCGTCCCGTAGCGGAGGATGAGGTCCGCGATGCCGCGGTTCCGCTCCTTGCCTTCAACCGGCTCCGCGACCGCGGCCCAGCTTCGATCCGCGATCGTCAGCCGGCATTCGGGAGTGGCAAGAAGGTTCAGCGCCCAGTCCGGCGCGGGCTCGCCGCCGGCCACGAACAGCGAACCATCCGAAGCCTCGATGTACCCGACGGCCGCGCGCGCGGACCGGCCGGTCGTCCGTCCACGCGTCTCGACGATCACGACCTTGCCCCACTTTGCGAGCTCTTCACCGAGGGCGCGCTCGGCTGCCCGACGGTCTGGTTCCGTGACGGGTCCGCCGGCCGGCGAAGAGCCTGCCGCCCGTGGGTCGTCCGTCAGCGTGCCCGCTGCCAGGATTTCCCCTCCGTCGCCACGGACGGCGCATAGACCATCTCGACCTGCTGCATCTCCGCGATCGTGCCGGCGCCGAGCGCGGCCATCGACTGGCGAAGCGCTCCGACGAGGTTCTCGGACCCGTCCGTGACGGCCGCGGGGCCGAAGAGGATCTGCTCGAGCGGTCCGGAGGTCCCCACCCTGATCCGCGTGCCGCGCGGCAGGACAGGCGACGGCGCGGCCATTCCCCAGTTCGTGCCGCGGCCGGGCGCCTCCGCGGCGCGGGCGAGCGGCGAGCCGAGCATCACGACGTCCGCGCCGGCCGCGATGGCCTTGGCGATCTCTCCGCCGCGTCGCATGCCACCGTCCGCCACGATCGGGACGCGCCGGCCCGTCTCGGCGAAGAACGCGTCGCGCGCGGCGGCGACATCGCTGATCGCCGTGACCTGCGGAATGCCGATCCCGAGTACCTCGCGCGTCGTGCACGCCGCGCCCGGGCCAACGCCGACGAAGACCGCGGCGGCGCCCTGGGCCATCAGCGCGAAGGCCGCCTCGCTGTTCGTCGTGTTGCCGACGGCGACGGGGATCGGCATGAAGCGCGTGAACTCGGCGAGGGACAGCGGGTCGTAGCCAGACGCGAGGTGACGGGCGCTGCTGACCTGCGACTGGACGAGGAACAGGTCCGCGCCGTGCTCGGCGCAGAACGGCCCGAATCGTCGAGCCGCGGCGGGCGTCGCGGCCACCGCCACCTTCGACCCCGAGCCGCGAATCTCCTCGATCCGGCGCGCGACGAGCTCTTCGCGAATCGGCGCCTTGTAGGCCTCCGCCAGAACCGAATGGACGTCACCGTCCGGCGCCGCGGCGATCCGCGCGAGCACCTCGGCGGGATCGTCGTACCGCGTCTGGACGCCTTCGAGATTCAGGACGGCGAGCCCGCCGAGGCGTCCGAGCGCCGCCGCGAATGCCGGGTCGACGACCGCGTCCATCGCCGCGGCGAGCACGGGAATGGCGAGGTCGATCCCGCAGAACGACTGCCGAAGGTCGACGTCCGCGGGCTCGAGCGTGCTCGTGCCGGGAGCGAGCGACACGTCCTCGAAGCCGTACGTCGGTCGCAGCGAATCCACCTTCGAGCGGAACATCCGGCGATCCGCCGCGGCGGGCAATCGCGACGTTTCGGGGGCCTGGGGCCGGTCGAGCAAGTTACCCTCCTCGGGCGGCTGGGCTGGTAGCGGATCGGTCCAAGTCTACCAAGATGCCCGCGGCGCCCGGCGCGGCGCCGTCGCCTCGGTGCTGCCGCGGGCGATCGCCTACAGCCGTTCGAACCGCTCGACCGGAACGACGAAGACCGTGGCGCCGCCGACCTCGACCTCGAGCGGATACGGCATGAAGAACTCGCCCGGCTCCATGATCGGTGGCATCGGGTTGACGATCTGGGTCCGCGACGTGCAGTTCTCGCGGACGATCGCGAGGACTTCCTCGACCTTCGGATCGTCGACGCCGACCATGATCGTCGCGTTCGACTGCTTGAGGAAGCCGCCGGAGCTGTGGAGCCTCGTGGCCCGGTGCTCCTGCTCGAGCAGCGCGTCCACGAGGGCGCCCGCGTCCTCGTTGTGGACGATGGCGACGACGAGCTTCACGCGGCGAGTATAGGCGGCGGCGATCGGCGATCGGCGGGTGACCGGGTGGGGGCGCGGTCGCGGCAGCGTCGGGGCACGATCCAGCGGCGCCGATCGGGTCGTCGTGCCATTCCGCGCTCCGGCGCCGGTGTACGATGCCCGCCCCTCGCCCGCCGGTGACGAGCACGGTTGGAGTCACACGTGTCCGACGAACGCAGCATCGATCTCCTCGCCGAAGCAGCCGCGGCGCTCGCCCATGGTCCGGGCCTCGAGGTCGTCCTCGACGGCCTCCTGCAATCCGCGGTTGCCTCGAGCTCGGCCCGCTCCGCGGCGATCTTCGTCCAGGACCCCGACCGCGCGGAGCTCGAGGTCGTCGCATCGACGGGCTTCGAGGACGGCGAGCTGGCGGGGTTCGTCTCCGCCGTCACCGAGAACCCGGAGCACCCGGTCCGCGGCGCCGTCGCCAGCCGCCTCGCCACATTCGACGCCCAGCCGACGCGCGCCGGAGCGACCGGGCTCCGAAGCCATCTCCCGATCGTCGTCACCCGTGACCAGGTCGACCTGCCGCTCGGTGTCCTCGCGGTGTCGCATCCGCAGCCGCTCGCGGATCGCGAGCGCTCGCTGCTGACGGCCGTCGCCGATCTCGCCGCGGTGGCGATCGATCGCGCCCGGCTCGTGTCGCTCGCGTCGGAGCGCTCCGAATGGTTCGAGCGGATGGCCCACATGGACCCGCTCACGGGGCTCGCGAACGCGCGGACGTTCGCCCGGGTCCTCGAGCTGGAGCTCGCGCGCGCCGGCCGGCAGGGCGGTGAGGTCTCCGTCGCGGTGTTCGACGTCGATGACTTCCGAACCACGAACGCGGCCGCGGGGCATGCCATCGGCGACGACGTCCTTCGCGAGGTCGCCGCGGTTCTCGCCGAATCGGTTCGGCTCGTCGACACGGTTGCCCGGTACGGTGGCGACGAGTTCGTCCTCGTCGCGCCGGGATCCGCCGGGATGACGGTCGCGCGGCGCGTCCTCGCCGGGGTCGCGGCGCTGCCCGAGATCGCCGAGCGGCGCGTGTCCGTGTCGGCGGGCGTCGCGCGCTTCCCGGCGGACGGCACGACCGCGGACGAGCTGCTCGCGGCAGCAGAACGGGCGCTCGCCGAGGCGCGGGATTCAGGCGCCGGAACGCTGACCGAGGCGAACTCGCAGACCGCCGGCTGAGTCGGGGCGGCGGCGGATCGCCCTGGCGGAGCGCTTGGCGGACTGCCCCGCCGCGCGGACCTGCGCCGCCTAGGACGAGGGTGCGGCGGTCGCGGTCCCCGAGGTGATCATCGGCAGCGTCGGGACGGTTGCTCCCGGCGCCGGCTCCCGCGACAGGCCGAGGATCAATCCAGCGGTCGGCGCCGACGTCCGCGCCACGAGCTGCCCGGATCCGTCCGCGGCGACGCTGAAGCTGCCGAGCGGCGTCTGCCGATCGCCGGACACGGCCCACGCCTCGTAGACGCCCGCGCCCGTCGTGGGTGCGAGGTCGCGAACGGCGAAGGCGACGGTGCCGTCCGGGCCGACGGAGGCGATTCCTCGCGGGCCATTGCTCGTATCGGCGTGGAGGATCGCCGTCTGGCTGCCGGGCCGTGCGGCCACGTCGAGGACCTGGGCGACCGCGGAATCGAATGTCTGCTGTGTCGCGAGCTGCCGCTGGAGGAGCAGGTTCCAGCCACCGAGGGCGACGATCGCGAGGACGGCCGCGGCCGCCGCGAGCCACCGAAGCGGCGATCGGCGCCGGCGTTCCCGAACGGCCCGTTCCTGCTCGTCGGGGAACGGCACGACGATGCTCGGCGGTCCCTGGCGGGGCGCCGGCGGGGCGGCGGGCGCTCGCGTCGCGGGCGCGGCCGCGTCGCGCGTCCCGGGCGACTGGGGCGTGGCAGCCGTGCCCGCAATGCCATCGCGGGCGGTCGTCGCGGGTACCGCGACTTCGGGTGTCGAACGCGGTTCGGCTGCCGCCGCCGCGAGGACGCGCGCCTTGAGCGACGCCGGCGGCTCGATGAGCTCGACGGTCTCGTCCAGGTACGGCACCACGCCACCGAACGCGTCGACGTCCGGATGCGGCTCGGTGCACGTCGCGAGGTGCTCGCGGACGGCGCGCTCCTCATCCGGCTCGAGCGCACCGAGGACGTAGCCCGGAACGAGATCCCGAACGTCGTCGTGGGTCATGGCGGAGGCCGGGCGGTCTGTCATGGCTCGGCCATCGCCGAAAGGTCGCGGTCGCTCGCATCGAGGCCGGCGCCGAGCAGCTCGCGCCGCATGGCGAGCAGCCCGAGCCGAATCCGGCTCTTCACCGTCCCGAGCGGGGTGTCGGTTCGCGCCGCGACCTCCTGCTGCGTGAGCCCACCGAAATAGGCGAGCTCGATCGCCTCGCGCTGAACATCGGAGAGCGTTCGCAGCGCGGCGAGGATCTCCAGCCGCAGCAGCTTGCCGGCGACCTCCGGCCAGATGTCCGGAGCGGTGAGCGCCGGCGGTGGCGTCTCCTCGCGATCGGGGAGCTCGGTCGTGGCACGTCGTCGCCGGATGGCGTCGATCGCCCGGTGGTGGACGATCGAGAGCAGCCACGTCTTCACGCTGCCTCGTCCCTCGACGTAGCGGCCGGCGTTCCGCCACGCCCCGAGGAACGCCTCCTGGACGATGTCCTCCGCCATCCCGGACTCACCCGTGATTCGGAGCGCGATCGAATAGGCCATCGTCCGGTATCGGTCGTACAGCTCCTCGAGCGCATTCAGCTCTCCTGCGGCCACTCGCGCGAGAATCTCGCGGTCCGCGTCGTCCACGGCGGTCGCCGGGCCCCGTTTCGGCGTTCCGATGGTCTCGCTCACCCGTGTATGCGCCCGCCGACCGTTCGCGGTTCATCGGTCGGCGCGGCGCGCTCGTTTTCGGCCGCCGCGGCACCGGGACCCGTCATTGCCCTCGCGGGGCCGAGGGGATCCTCGCCGCTCGACGGCGCTCGCCGCAGGCGCTCGAGCCCGGGAACGCGCGCGACGGCCGTCGCGACCGCCGCTGCCACGTCGTCCGGCCCCACGGACGCGTCGATGACGGCGAACCGTGCCGGCTCTCCCGCAGCGAGCGCGCGGAACCCGTCGCGGACCCGGCCGTGGAATGCGGCGTCGTAGTCCGCTTCGAAGCGCGTGACCTCGGCGTCCGACTTCCTGGCAAGGCCAATGACCGGGTCGACGTCGAGGAGCACCGTCAGCTGCGGCCTGAGGCCGCCGGTCGCGACCCGTTCGAGCGCGCGCAGCTCGTCGAGTGGCAGCCCTGCGCCGAACCCCTGGTAGGCGAGCGTCGAATCGGCGAAGCGTGTCGAGATCACGAGCGCGCCGCGGGCGAGCGCGGGACGAATGACGTCGGCGACGAGCTGTGCTCGCGCGGCGTTGAACAGGAGCGCGTCGGCGCGCGGGTCGAGCCGCTCCCGGCCGCTCGACCGAAGGAGGATGTCGCGGATCCGCTCGCCGACCGCCGTACCGCCGGGCTCGCGGGTGACGACGACGTCGAAGCCCAGGGCGAGCGCACGCTGGCGGAGTCGCTCGACCTGGCTCGTCTTGCCCGCGCCGTCGGGGCCCTCGACGCTCAGGAACCAGCCGGGCAGCACGGTCGTACCACCGTCCGTCACGCCGGGAGTGTAGCCGACGGTCACGCCGCTACCCACCCGTGCGGGCGCCGCAAGGCAACGCCGATTGGCGAGCCCGGTCGGGCCGATCGCGGTGCCGGACGTGCGCCGGCCGATCCGCGGCGGCTCTCTACCATGCGGACATGCGTGGACGGGGAGGAATGGCCGCCGCCGCGATCGGAACGGCGCCGGCGATGGCGCGGCCGCGTCCGTCGATCCTGGGCGCGGCGCTCGCAGCGATGGCGCTCACGCTCCTCGTGCCCCGGCTCGTGCTCGCGCATCCGCTCGGCAACTTCACGATCAACGTGTACGCCGGCCTTCGCGTCTCCGCGTCGGAGATCCAGATCGACGCCGTGCTCGACGAAGCCGAGATCCCCACGTTCCAGGAGCGCCTCAGGCTCGATACGGATGGCGACGGCGACGTCTCGGACGCCGAGGCGAGCGCGGCGATCCGGCCCGAGTGCGAGACGCTGAGGTCCGGCCTCGCCCTCATGATCGACGGAGCCCGGGCGACCCCGAAGCTCACGGCCGCAGGCCTGTCGTTCCCCGGTGGCGCGGCGGGCCTGTCGACGATGCGGCTGGTGTGCGAGATGACGGTGCCGCTCACGCCGAAGGCGTCGACGACGGTGACGTTTCGCGACGACGTCGAGGCGGCGCGCCTCGGGTGGCGGGAGGTCGTTGCCGTCGGCGACGGGGTGACGCTCGCGCCGGAAGATGGCGAGACGCAACCGCGCGCGCTGTCGGTGTCGCACCGGCTCACGGCGTATCCGGCGGGGCTCATCAGCCAGCCACTACGCGAGACCGAGGTCGGGTTCACGGTGACGCCGGGCGGTTCAACGGCTGCCCCGGCGGCGGTGCCCGACGCCACGGCGCTTCCCGACGCCGTGCCCGATGCGGTCTCCACGGCGTCGCCTTCGCCGAGCGGCGTGGCGGCCGCCGTACCCGCAGCCTCGCCGCGGTCCGGCGTGCCGGGCGGCGTCGCCGCGGACATTCCGTCCGTCTTCACCGCGGCCCCGTCCCCCCTGATCGCGCTGCTCGCCGTCGCGACGGCTGTTGCGATCGGTGCGGCTCACGCCGTCACGCCGGGCCACGGCAAGACGCTGATGGCCGCGTATCTCGTCGGGTCGCGCGGAACCGCGACGGATGCCGTCGTGCTGGCGCTCTCCGTCGCGGCGTCGCACACCGTCGGGATCCTCATCCTCGCGGCGGTCGTCGCGGGCGCGGAGGCGTCGCTGCCGCCGGACGTCGTCGTTCGGACGATGCCGGTGATCGCGGGCGTCACGATCGTCGTGATCGGCGGCTGGATGCTGATCGGCGAAGCGCGCCAGCGTCTCCGACGGCGGAGCGCAGTCGGCGGTCACGAGCCCGAGAACCATCACGCACACGACGACGAGCGCCGCGCGCCAACCCCGCTTCGCTCGCGAACGCTGGTCGCTCTCGGGCTCGCCGGCGGGATCGTCCCGTCGACGAGCGCCCTGCTGATCCTCCTCGCGACCGTCGCCGCGGGCCGGGCCGCATTCGGGTTGCTGCTCGTGATCGCGTTCGGCGTGGGGATGGCCCTGGTGATGGCGGCCATCGGCCTCACCGCGATCCGCGCACGAGCGATTCTCGGCAGTCGTTCGGCGGACGCACGCCTCCGCCGCCTGTCGAGCGCGGCGCCGCTGCTCGCCGCGCTCGTTGTCTTCGGGTTCGGTGTGTGGCTCACCGGACAGGCGCTCGCCGGGCGCCCGATCCTGTAGCCGCGTCCGCGCGGACGCCCTGCTACCCTCACCGTCCCGTGCGCGATTTCACCGACCGCTCGCTCGATACGGCCGCGTCGCTTGGCGCGACCTACGCCGATGTTCGCGTCGTGAACCGGCTCGAGGAGTCCATCTCCATCAAGTCCGGCCGGGTCGAGGGCGTCGCCTCCGGCGAGAGCGAAGGCTTCGGGATCCGCGTCCTCGTCGACGGCGCGTGGGGCTTCGCGAGCTCGCATCGGGTCGAGGCCGCCGAGGCGGATCGCGTGGCCGCGGAAGCCGTCCGGATCGCCCGCGCGTCCGCGACCGCGCTCCGCAACCGCGTCCGGCTCGACGATCGGCCGCCGGCGAACGGCCGGTTCGAGACGCCGTTCGAATTCGACCCGTTCACGGTCCCGCTCGAGACCAAGATCGCGGATCTGCTCGCCGCCGACGCCGCGGCCACGCGCGTCAAGGGGATCAGCTTCACCGAGTCGACGTATGCCGCGCAGCGCGACACGAAGACATTCGCGGCGAGCGACGGCAGCTTCACCGAGCAGGTCCTGACCCACGTCGGCAGCGGGATCGAAGCGAACGCCGTGGAGGGCGACGAGCACCAGCGGCGGAGCTATCCCGACGCAGGCGGTGGCTGGCGGGCGTCCGGGTACGAGTACATCCGCAGCCTCGACCTCGCCGGTCGCGCCGAGCCGCTTGCCGCCGAGGCCGTCGAGCTGCTCACGGCGCCGCAGTGCCCACCCGGTCGCCGCACGATCGTCCTCGATCCGTCGCAGCTCTACCTCCAGATCCACGAGAGCTGCGGCCATCCGACGGAGCTCGACCGCGTCTTCGGGACCGAGGCGAGCTACGCCGGCACGAGCTTCCTCACGACGGACAAGCTCGACAGTGGCTTCCGTTACGGCAGCGACCTCATCGACATCGTCGCCGACGCGACGGCACCGGGCGGGATGGGGACGTTCGGCTGGGATGACGAGGGAGTCGCCGCGCAGGCCGTGCCGCTCGTCAAGGAGGGAATCTTCGTCGGCTACCTGTCGTCGCGCGAGACCGCGCCGCGGATCGGCCGCCAGTCCGGTGGGGCGATGCGCGCCGACGGCTGGAACCGGATCCCGCTCATCCGGATGACGAACGTCAACCTGCTGCCGAAGCCGGGGATGAGCCTCGACGACATCGTCGCCGACACGGACGACGGCCTCTACCTCGCCTCGAACCGGAGCTGGTCGATCGACGACCGGCGGCTGAACTTCCAGTTCGCGACGGAGGTCGCCTACGAGATCAAGGGCGGCAGGAAAGGCCGGCTGCTGAAGAACCCGACGTACACCGGCATCACGTACGAGTTCTGGCGGTCGTGCGACGCGGTCGGCGATGAGCGGAGCTACCGGATGCTCGGGACGCCGAACTGCGGCAAGGGCGAGCCGGGCCAGGTCGGCCACGTGGGACACGCGGTGTCCGGAGCGCGGTTCCGCGACGTCCAGGTGGGAGTCGGGAAGTGGTAGACGGAGGCGCGGACGCCGGAACGGACTGGCTGAAGCTGGCCGAATCCGTCCTCGCCCACGCCGAGCGCGAAGGCGCGACGCAGGCGGAGGTGCTTCTCGTCGCCGAAGACTCGGCGCTGACCCGGTTCGCCAACAGCGAGATCCATCAGAACGTCGCCGAGACGAGCGTCAACGTCAATCTCCGGTTCGTCACCGGCCGCCGAATCGGCGTCGCCTCGACGGGCCGAACGGACGACGAGGGCCTGCGCCGCCTCGCGGCGAACGCGGCGGCGATCGCCCGAAATGTCGCCGAGCTCGAGGAGTGGGGCGGTCTCCCGGAGTCGCGGCCGGTACCGGAGCTGGCTGTGGCGTTCGCGGAGCGCACCGCGGCCGCGACGCCGGAGTTCCGCGCGGAGGGCGCGCGCGCCGTCATCGCCGCCGCCGACGATGCGGGTGTCGTCGCGTACGGCTCCTTCGCGACCGCCGCCGAGTCCGTCGTGGTCGTGAACTCGAAGGGCATCCGCGCGGCCCAGCGCCGGACGACCTCGCAGCTGATCACCGTCCACATGGGCCCCGACGGCGGCTCCGGCTACGCGGAAGCGGCCGCGGTCGACGCGGCGACGATCGACCCCGCGGCGCTCGGCCGCGAGGCAGCCGCGAAGGCGCGGGCGTCAGGCAACGCCGTGTCCGTCGAGCCGGGCGACTACCCCGTCGTCCTCGAGGAGTACGCCGTCGTCGACATCCTCGACATGCTCGGTTACCTCGGCTTCTCGGCGCTCGCCGTCCAGGAGGGACGTTCGTTCGTGGAGCCGGGCCGCAAGGTGGGCTCGGAGCTCGTCACGATCCGCGACGACGGTGCCGATCCGGCCGGCCTGCCGATGGCGTTCGACTACGAGGGCGTCGCGAAGGAGCGGGTCGAGCTGATCGACCGCGGTGTCTGTCGCGGGGTCGTCTACGACGCACAGACCGCGGCTCGCGACGGCCGGCAGTCGACGGGGCACGGCCTCCCTGCCCCCAATTCGTACGGGCCGTTTCCCATCAACATGGTGATGGCGGCGGGCGAGACGCGCCGCGAGGATCTCGTCGCCGGGCTCGACCGCGGACTTCTCGTCACGCGATTCCACTACACCAATCCAGTTCATCCCAAGCTCGCGATCGTCACCGGCATGACGCGGGACGGGACGTTCCTCGTCGAGGGCGGCCGGATCGTCGGCCCAGTCCGAAACCTGCGGTTCACCCAGAGCTACCTCGAGGCGCTGGCCGGCGTCGCCGCGGTGGGACGCGAGCGAAAGACGCTCCGGGGCTTCCTCGGCGGCGTTGTCGTCCCGGCGCTCCGGATCGAGGCATTCACGTTCACGGGCGCCACGGAACACTGACGGAGGGCGACATGCCGGATGCAGCCGAACGCTGGGTCTGCGGTTCGTGCCGGTCGCTCAACGAAGGTCGCGCCGACCGCTGCTACAAGTGCCGGACGCCACGCGCGCTCGTCGAGGCCGATCCCACGCAGCTGATCGTCGCCGGCGCTGGCGCGACCGAGAGCAGAGAGGCGATCACCGCGGCGGCCACGGCCTCCGTTCTCGGGCGCTACCAGAGCTCCGCCATGCGGGCCGCCGCGGCGCAGTCGCTGATCGTCGCGACGATCGTCGGGACCCTCGTGTCGAGCGTGACCGGCGCGGATGCGATCGCCGCGATCCTCGGGGGCGATGTCGCCGGCGCCCTCGCAACGCGGCCGCTGCTCCTCCTGCTCGGCGTCGTGAACCTCGGGCTGGCAGCCTCCGCTCTGGTCGCGTGGGCGGCCTGGCTGAGCCGCGTCATCGACAACGTTCCGACCGTCGGGCTCGGCTGGCCGTCGTCGACGCCCACCTCGGCGTTCTTCGAGAACTTCCTGCCGGGCCTGAACCTCCTCCGGATTCCGGCGATCGTCCGCGACGTCGTTCGCCGGCTGGAGCCGAGCGGCGGCCGCGGCGAGAGCCTGATCGCGGCGGCGTGGCTCGG
>DASWSI010000145.1:0-3833 GCA_036402715.1 Candidatus Limnocylindrales bacterium | reverse complement strand
CCGCCATCGCCGGATCGAGCGTGATCCCGAACGCGGGGTAGAGCGCCCCCATGGCGACGGGGATCAGCACGACGTTGTAGGCAAACGCCCAGAAGAGGTTCTGGCGGATCGTGCGAACGGTCGCCCGCGACAGCCGGATCGCGGCCGCGACGCCGCGCGGGTCGCCACCGACGAGGGTGATGTCGGACGCCTCGATCGCGACGTCCGCGCCGGTCCCGATCGCGACGCCGAGGTCGGCACGTGCCAGCGCAGGCGCGTCGTTGATGCCGTCCCCGACCATCGCGACGACGCGGCCGCCGGCCTGGAGCCGCTCGATGACCGCGACCTTGTCGGCGGGGAGCGTCTCTGCGAGCACGTGGTCCGCCTCGATGCCGACCTGCGACGCGACACTCCGCGCCGTCGCGGCGGCATCGCCGGTGACGAGCCAGACGTCGATCCGTGCCGCGCGAAGGTCGGCGACGGCTTCGACCGCTTCCGGCTTGATCGGGTCCGCGATCTCGAGGACGCCGAGCAGCCGCCCACCGAGCGCGACGAACGCCGGCGTCCTCGCCATTCCGGCATCGCCGCGTGCCGCGGCCACCGCGGCACTGGGGACACCATGGTCGGCGACGAACGCCGCGTTCCCGACGACGACGCGCACGCCGTCGAGGATCGCTTCGACGCCACGCCCGGCCACGGCCCGGAACTCCGTCACCGCCCGGAACCCGAGCTCGTCCTCCCGGGCGCGCCGCAGGATCGCGACCGCGAGCGGATGCTCGCTGTGCCGCTCGACGGACGCCGCGACGTCGAGGACCTCGCGCCGTTCGACGCCCGGCGCCGCGACGATGTCGACGACAACGGGCCGGCCGGCGGTCAGCGTGCCGGTCTTGTCGAGCACGACGGCGTCGACGCGGCGCGCCTGCTCGAGCGCCTCGGCGCTGCGGATGAGGATCCCCGATTCGGCCCCGCGTCCGGTCCCGACCATGACGGCGGTCGGCGTCGCGAGGCCCATCGCGCAGGGGCACGCGACGACGAGGACGGCGATCGCGGCGGCGAGCGCGTGGGTGCCGCGGGGCTCCGGGCCGGCGAGCAGCCACGCGACGAACGTCACCGCGGCGAGGGCGAGGACGATCGGGACGAACACGCCACCGACGCGGTCCGCCAGCCGCTGGATGGCCGGCTTCGAGCCCTGCGCGTGCCGGATCAGCTCAACGATCCGCGCAAGCGCCGTGTCGCGCCCAACGCGCGTCGCCCGGAAGACGAACGTCCCGGTCGTGTTCACGGTCGCACCGATGACGGTGTCCCCGGGCGCCTTCGTTGCCGGCATGGCCTCGCCGGTCAGCATCGACTCGTCAACCGCGGAGACGCCGTCGACGACGACCCCGTCGACCGGGACCTTCTCCCCGGGCCGGACGCGAACGAGGTCGCCGGCACGGACGTCTTCGAGCGGGACGTCGATCTCGCTCGTTCCTCGCACGACGCGCGCCGAGGCCGGCTGCAGCCCGATGAGGCGACCGATCGCGCCCGTCGTTCGCGCCTTCGCCCGGGCCTCGAGCCAGCGGCCGAGGAGCACGAACCCGATGATGAGCGCAGCCGAGTCGAAGTACGTGGCGGGCTCGAGCCCGGCGGCGCGGACCGCGTCCGGCCAGATCGTCACGAAGGCGCTGTACGCCCACGCGGCAGTCGTGCCGACCGCGACGAGCGTGTTCATGTTCGTGGAGCGATGCCGGGCCGCCTTCCACGCCGCGGCGTAGAAGCGGCGGCCGGCCCACAGCTGGACGATCGTCGCGGGGAGCAGCACGATGCGGTTCAGGGTCGCCCGCTCGACGAGCATCGTCGGCCAGAACATGAGCGCCATGATCGCGACCGCGAGCCCGATCGCGGCGACGGCCTCGATGAGCAGACGGCGCGCCTCACGGGCCCGGACGGCGGACTCCGCGTCCGCTTCGAGGACGAGCGACGCTGTGGCCGCGCCCGGCACGGCCTCCGGCCTGACGTCGTATCCGGCGGCTTCGACGGCGCGAACGAGCTCGTCGCGACCGGTGATCGCGGGCAGGTAGCGGATCGTCGCGATCTCGGTGGCGAGGTTGACGTTCGCCTCCGCGACGCCCGGCGTCTTGCGCAGGAATCGCTCGATCCGGTTGACGCACGACGCGCAGGTCATCCCGGTGATCGGGAGCGCCGTCTCTTCCGCGGCGTCTGTGGCGAGGGGGTTACGGGTTTCCGCAGTCATACTGTCGGGGAGTATACCAGCGGGTCATCGGCGCTCAACCGAGCAGCGTCGAAACGGCGAGACTTGCGGCGTGACCGAACGAGTCGCCGCCTGGACATCCGTCCCCGCACCGTGGGGCCTCGTCCATCTCGCCGTCACCGAATCGGCCGTCGTCGCCCTCGAGCTGCTGACGCCGACGGAGCGGTTCGTCGCCGACCTCGAACGCCGTCGTCACGCCGGCGTCATTCGCGCCGCCGACGCTCCGGACGCTTCCCGCCGGCTGGCCGCGCGCGCAGGAGACCAGGTCGAGGCGTATCTCCGCGGATCGCGAGAGCCGCTCGATCTGCCCGTCGACCTCGGCGGCCGGCCGGAGTGGGACCGCCTCGTCCTGCGCGGCGTTCAGGCGATCGAGCGCGGTCGGGTCACGAGCTACGGTCGGCTCGCAACGCGGATCGGGCGCCGAGGGGCGGCGCGGGCGGTCGGCGGAGCCGTGGGGCGGAACCCGATCGGGCTGCTGATTCCGTGCCATCGCGTCATCGCCGGGACGGGGGCGATCGGTGGCTACGGCGGTGACTGGTGGGGCACCCGCGAGGCCCTTCTCGACGTGAAGCGGACGCTGCTCGACCTGGAAGGGATCGCGCTGCCCGTCGCGACGTTCGCGGACTGAGCGTCAGCCCCGCGGCACCGGGCGCATCGGGTAGAGCCCGATGACGATCGGGGTCAGCGGGTCCATCGACAGCTCATAGCCCACGTCGCCGCCGCGAAGCAGCTCCTCGAGGAGGCGTCCCTCGCGCGGCGGAAGCCCGACGAAGATCCGGTGGCCGTCCGCGTGCACCGGGCTGACGTCGTCCTCCGTGCCGTCGATCCCGAACCGGCGGCGGAGCTCATGCATCGGGACGTACGTCCGGCTCTTGATGAAGCGGCGAAGCTGCGGTGCCGTGCAACCGGGCGCTCGAGCGGGCAGCGCGGCGCCGGCGGGACCGAGAGCCGCGTGGCCGTTCCCGGCGTGGCCATTGCCCGTCCCGCTGCCGTTTGGGCTGCCGCCGGGACCGTCGACGAGGTCGTCCGCGGTGGCGGCAGCGATCGACGCGGGATTCGGCGGGCTTGCGGAGTCGATCTCCCGGCGTGGCGCCGCGACGATCGACGGAGCCGGCGCCGAAGCGGCGAGACTCGGCTGGTGGCCGTTTCGCGTCCCGCCGCGCCCGTCCCGCGGGTCGCGTCCGTCGCGGTTGTGCGGCTCCTGCGTCGAGAGGGTGTCCGGGCGAGGGCCGTCGACCCGGCCACCGTCCGCGCGGGGCCCGCGGGCCGTCGCCGGCGGCGTTCGGCCGTAGCGTGATCGGCGGCTCATCGGGCGGCGCCCGGGGTGCGCGAAACCGGGATGCGTCGAGCGGCGGTCTGGCGCCGCGGTTGGGTCAAGGTCATTGCTTCAGGGCCGTTTGGGCGGGCAGCCTGGGGGCTGCCGTCGGCCGATGATACCGCATGGCCTCTGGGCGGCCGGCACCGCGCGAGGGGCAGGCGGCCCCCGGAGAGCTCAGCCGGGGACGATGTACAGGTCGCGAGGCGCCTCGTTGAGGACGACCGGGCCATCCTTGCCGCAGATCACGATGTCCTCGAGCCGGGCGCCGTGGCGGCCCTCGACGTA
>DASWSI010000144.1:0-4902 GCA_036402715.1 Candidatus Limnocylindrales bacterium | reverse complement strand
GAGCGCGAGACGACGGTCGTCGAGCGGTGGAACTCGCCCGCGGACGGGGCGTAAGGGCGCCGGGCGCGGCGCGCGGACCCGGCGTTCGGGGCAGCTACCCCTTCGTCGCGCCGAGCGTCAGGCCGCTGATGAAGTGGCGCTGCAGGACGAAGTACACGAACAGCGTCGGCAGCGCGACGAGCAGCGAGCCCGCGGCGACGAGGTTGTTGTCGGTGAAGAACTGACCGCCCAGATTGTTCAGCGCCGACGTGATCGGCAGCTTCGCACCGGTCCGCATGAGCAGCAGCGCCCAGAAGAAGTCGTTGTAGATCCACGTGAACTCGAGCGTCGCGAGCGCCGCGAGCGGCGCGCGGCAGAGCGGCAGGATGACGTTCCAGAAGACCCGGAACACGCCCGCGCCGTCGACGAGGGCGGCCTCGGTCAGCTCCTTCGGGATCGTCCGCATGAAGTTGCTGAGGACGAACGTGCAGAACCCGAGCTGGAACGCGACGTGGATCGCGATGACACCCACGTACTGGTCATAGAAGAGGCCGTTCTCGCTCGGGAAGCCGCCGTAGCCGGGGAGATTGACGAGATTTGGCAGCGGCAGGAGCAGGAAGAGCCGGTAGAGCGGCGTGATGATGACCTGCTGCGGGAGCAGGTTGCCGGCCGTGAACAGCATCAGCAAGCCGATGTTGAAGCGGAAGCTGAACTTCGAGACGGCGAAGGCGACCATCGAGGCGAGCAGGAGAACGAGAACGAGCGCAGGCACGACCACCATGAAGGTGTTCAGGTAGTACTTCGGCAGCTCGGCGTTGTTCCAGGCGTGGATGAAGTTGTCGAAGTTGTACGAGCCGCCGATCGAGACGTACCCGTATTTCGAGGTGTCGGCGTAGGGCCGCAGTGACGTATAGACGGCCCACGCCAGCGGGAAGAGCCACAGCGCGCAGATCGCGATGAGGAAGCCGTGGAGCAGGAACCGGCGGAATCGTCGCCGCGGGGGCCGCGCGACGACGGGCGCGACCCCGGGACGGGCGACCGCCGTCACAGCCGATCTCCCCGGAAGGTTCGGGTCAGGTAGAGGACGATCGGGACGACCGAGATCGACAGCAGGATGACGGCGATCGCGGACCCGAACCCGATCCGCTGCGACTCGCCCACGATGTTCTGCGTCACCAGCACGGACAGCAGCTCGAGGCCGTTCCGGCCGCGGTTGATGACGTAGACGAGATCGAACGCACGCAGCGACTCGATCACGGTCACGACCAGGATGATGATGTTGATCGGGAGCAGGACCGGGAAGATGACGCGGAAGAACGTCTGCCGCTCGTTCGCTCCGTCGATCGAAGCAGCCTCGCGCAGCGTCGGGTCGACGCTCTTCAGGCCCGCCAGGTACAGGACCATGATGTAGCCGACGTGCCGCCAGCTCGCGGCGACGAGCACGGCCCACAGGTTGATGTTCTTGTCGCCGAGCCAGTCGATCAGGTTGGTCCCGTGCGTCGTGCCGAGGACGTTGTTGATGAAGCCCTGCTCGTTCGAGTACTGGAGCTCCCAGATGAACCCGACGATCGCGAGTGACAGGACGACCGGGACGTAGAGGGCGCTCTGGTAGATGCGCGACCCGCGGATGTTCTTGTCGAGGAGGACGGCGAGGAACATTCCGAGCGGCGTCGCGATGAAGAGGAACACGCCCAGCCAGATGAGGTTGTGGGCGACCGCCGGCCAGAACGCGTCGTAGACGTTGACGAGGTTGTCGTAGTTCTTCAGCCCCACCCACTTGATCTTGTCGAGCCCGCCGATCCCGTTCCACGTGGTGAACGAGAGCAGCACCGACGAGATCGTCGGCACCCAGACGAGGAAGATGTGGATGAAGGCCGGGACGCCGACCATGATCGCGAGGACGATCTTGTCGCGCCGCGACAGCAGGCTGTAGCGGCGACGACGGCGAGTCGAAACCGCCCCGCCGACAGTCGTCGACGGGGCGGCGTTGACATCGGTGAGCGCGGGAACAGGAGTACCGCTCACGGTGGCGCGGTCACCTCGCTCGGTGGGTCGGGACCCCGCGTCCGCTAGGCCAGGGAGTCCCAGAACTTCTGGATCGAGTCGGTGAACTTCCCGAGGTCCTGCTTCGGGTCCGTCAGGAAGGTCTGAAGCTTCTTGATCATCTCGTCCGCGAACTCGGGCTTCGTGTCTCGGTCGAGGAACTGGGCGATCGCGCCGGAAGCGCCGATGATCTCCGCCGACTTCTTCTGGAACGCGTCGTACCCGCTCGTGTCGGCATCCTTCGCGGCGGCCACGCCGTTCGGGTTGACGTTCTGGAAGACGATCTGGGCCTCGCCCGTCGCGAGGTACTCGAGGAACGCCTTGCCGGTGTCCTTGTTCTTCGCCTTGGCGCTGAGCATGAAGCCGTCGATCGGCGCGTCGATGCCGAGCTCCGTGTCGTACTGCGTGCCGAGCGTCGGGAACGCGAAGAAGTCGAGGTCGTCGTGATCCTCCTTCTTCGTCGCCTGCTGGCCCGCGAACGTGCCGAGGAAGTACATCGCCGACGTCTTCTTGACGACGCCGTCAGCGGCCTCCTGCCACGTCCGGCCGAGCGCACCATCCTGCTGGTACGGGATGAGCTCCTTCCAGGTCTCGAAGACCTGCTTGACCTTCGCGTCGGCCCACTTCTCCTTGCCGGCCATGAGGTCGACGTGGAACTTGTAGCCGTTCAGCCGCATGTTGAGGATGTCGAACGTGCCCATCGCCGGCCAGCCGTCCTTGTCGGCGAAGGCGAGTGCGACGAGGCCGTCCTTCTTGGCCTTGTCGCCGAGGGCCTTGAAGTCCGCCCACGTCTTCGGGACCTGGTAGCCCTTCGCCTGGAAGACGCTCTTCCGGTAGACGACGACCCACGGGTAGTTGTAGAACGGGATGAAGTACTGCTTGCCGTCGTCGCCGGTCGACGCGTTCTTGAACGCATCGGAGTAGTTGCTCCCGATCTTCGCCCAGAGGTCGCTGATGTCGCCCGCGAGTCCCTGGTTCGCGTAGGTCCGCATCCGATAGCCGGCGAACCATGTGAAGACGTCGTCCGGCGTCCCCTGCAGATAGCTGCTGATCTGCGTCTGGAAGTCGTTGTGGTTGACCGTGTTGACCTTGACCTGGATGTTCGTCTTCTTCGTGAACGCGTCGACGACGGCCTGCATGGCCTTCGTGTCCGTGTCCGCGTTCGAGTAGTTCGAACCCAGGGTCATCGAGCCGGCAGCGGCAGCGCTGGCAGACGCGCCGCCCGCGGACGCGGGCGCCTGCGACGTCGTGCCGCCGCTCGATGGCGACGACGAGGACCCCGGCGAGCAGGCGGCGATCAGACTCGGCGCCGCAGCCAGCCCGGCGACCCCGGCGATACCGGCGAGGACGCGGCGACGCGTGATCGGTCGCGACACCACGCTCAGGGACGGGTCGGGACGCGGCGTGACGGGCTCGGTCATCGTTCCTCCTCCACGGGTCGGCGACGATGGCCCATCAGGGACGGGCGACGGCTCGGCGGGACCCGGGGCTGATTGTCCGCGCGGGCCGTACGGCGTGTCAATGTGGCAACGGCCGGATCCGGGCGGCGTTTCCGCTCCTCGTTGACGCCGCGCGGCGGGTGTCGCACCCTCGGGGCGTGACCGCGACGAACCTTCCCCCAGACCTCGAAGCCGCGCCGCACCGGCGGTACAACCCGCTCCTCGACGAGTGGGTCCTCGTCTCGCCGGGGCGGACGAACCGCCCGTGGAGCGGCCAGCAGGAGTCCACGCCGGACGAGGAGCTCCCGCGCTACGACCCGGCGTGCTACCTCTGCCCGAGGAACAGGCGCGCGAATGGCGAGGTCAACCCGGACTACGAGCGGACGTTCGTCTTCACGAACGATTTCGCGGCACTCCGCCCGGACACCCCGACGTCGACGTTCGAATCCGGCCTCCTGCGCGCCGAGGGCGAGCGCGGAACGTGCCGCGTCCTCTGCTTCTCGCCTCGCCACGACCTGACGATCGCGCGAATGGCCGAAGGCGACGTCCGCGAGATCGTGGACGTCTGGGCGACGCAGTCGACCGAGCTCGGGCAGCGCTACCGCTGGGTCCAGGTCTTCGAGAACCGCGGCGCCGCGATGGGTGCCTCGAACCCGCATCCCCACGGCCAGATCTGGGCGGGCACCGCACTGCCGGTCCTCGCGGCGCGGGAGGACGCCGCACAGCGCGCGCATCGCGAGGCGACCGGGCGCGTGCTGCTCCTCGACTACGTGGCCCAGGAGACCGGAGGCCCGCGCGTGGTCATCGAGAACGACGAGTGGCTCGTCGTCGTCCCGTTCTGGGGCATCTGGCCCTTCGAGACGCTGATCATCCCGAAGCGTCCGGCGCAACGCCTCGCGGACCTCGACGGACCCCGCCGGGACGCGCTGGCGGCGACCCTCATCGAGCTCCTCGTCCGCTCCGACAACCTGTTCCGCCACCCGTTCCCCTACTCCCTCGGCTGGCACCAGGCGCCGTTCGACGGCGACGACCAGACGCACTGGCAGCTCCACGGCCACCTGCTTCCGCCGCTCCTCCGGTCCGCGACCGTCCGGAAGTTCATCGCCGGCTACGAGCTCCTTGCCGAGACGCAGCGAGACATCACCCCCGAGGAGGCGGCGGCCCGGCTTCGCGACGTCCCGGCCGTCCACCACCGTGACGACGTCGCCCAGCGCGGCGGGACCTGATCCGCGGCCGCCGCCGCAGCCTGAGCGCCGCGCACCGCCGTGTCCGTGCTTCTCAGGACTCCCTAAGAATGGGATCGCATCTTCTGCGCAGCGGCCGCGGACGGGCGTCGTCGGCGACCGCGCCACCGCCACGATCGCCACAGCGGAGAACCCGATGACCGATCCTTTCGACCGACAGGACCTTCCGGGCCCCCGAGACGCGACCCCCGGTCCCA
>DASWSI010000143.1:0-6389 GCA_036402715.1 Candidatus Limnocylindrales bacterium | reverse complement strand
CCGCGTCGCCGTGTCGTGGAGATGGTTCGTAGCGAGGAGATCGACCGTGACATGGACAGCCTTGTTCGCGGGGTCGACGTCGTATTGCGCGTCACCGACGAGGGTCAGGTCCGGCGTCGCGGCGCGAACGTCCTGCGCGAGCGGCGGCGCAACGGCAATCCCCGTCGCGACGAGTACCGCCAGGAGCGCCGCGATCACTCCGCGGGTCGCGAGCTGTGCGCCGCGCGAGCCGCCGGCGCGCGTGCGATCGCGCAGCGCGCCGGGCCAGCGGCGCGCGGCGTGCGGTGACTCCTCCGTGCCCCCCGCCGGCATCACGAGGCGACCAGCTCCGGGAGCTGCGGCCCGAAGCGCGCGAGGAGGGTCGCGTTCCGCGGCGGCTGCTCGCCGTAGCCCTTCGGGCGCCTGCCACCGAGCCACAGCCAGCCGGCGGATTCGTCGAGCAGCTGATCGCTGACGCCGATGAGCCGCGTCAGCGCGAGCCCGAGCGCGTCGACGTCGATCGCCTCGCGTGGCAGCTCGACCGTCAGGATCGGGCGCTCGTCCTCGGCGATCGCGAACTTCACGAAGGGCAGCTCGTCGTTCCAGCGGAGGAGCTTGCGGTACGACTTCCGGAACATGTCGCCGATCGGTGGCGCGTAGTGGGCCCAGCACAACAGCCCGACCGAAGGATCGAGGATGAGCGTCACCGGCAGCCCGAACCGGCGACGGCCGTCGAGCTCGAGATCCCATGCCACGACACCATCGCGGTCGACGCGTTCGAGCGGCCGCAGCTCGAGCTCGTCGAGCCAGCGTTCCACGTCGGCGGCGCGGAGATCCGCGAGCGCCGTCCCGGGGACAGACATCGCGGGGAGTCTAGCCCGAGTGCTGCAACGAGGCCTCGCGTTCGGAGTGCCGCGAGTCGCCGCGACTGGCGCCGCCCCGCGCCGCGGTGGAGCGAACCGCCGCCCTCAGCGACCCGCCGACCGCGCTCCGCCGCGAACTCGCTCGTCGGGGGCTTCATCCGCCGCGTCGACCGCGGGGTCGGCCGCGGTGACGCCGGTGATTGCCGCCCGCGGACCCGACGCGCGCCGTTCGACGGTGCGCTCGACGGACGATCCGGTTCGGATGAAGCGGCCGCTGAAATCAGTCGACCGGACGTCGCCCGCGACCTTGACGTTGCGCCCGATCCGGACACCGCGCGGGATGAGGGTCCGCTTGCCGACGACGGTGATCCCGGTGTTGAGGCGACCGGGCTCCTTCTTGTTCGGCGTGTCGAGATCCGGCCCGTCGCCGACGATCGCGCCCTGCCCGACGACGACCTCCTTGTCGAGGATCGCGCGGTCGACGACCGCACCGGACCGGACGACCGAGTCGAACATGACGATCGAGTCGCGGACGACCGCACCCACGTCAACCCGGACACCGGGCGACAGGACGCTGTTGACGACGGTCCCGTTGATCACGCAGCCGTGCGAGATGAGGCTCCGGTGGACCTGGGCCGTCGGGCCGATCTTCGCCGGCGCTCGCTCCTCGGACCGGGTGTGGATGAGCCACTCCTTGTCGTAGAGATCGAGCTCCGGCTGGTCGGCGAGGAGCGCCATGTTCGCTTCCCAGTACGACTGGATCGTTCCCACGTCCTGCCAGTAGGCATCGAAGTGGTAGCCGAACACACGCGCACCGCCGTCGATCATCGCCGGGATGACGTGCCGCCCGAAGTCGATCCGGTCCTCACCGATCCACTTGCGCAGCGCCCGCTTCGAGAAGACATAGACGCCCATCGACGCGAGGTCGCTCTTCGGCTGCTTCGGCTTCTCCTGCCATTCGACGATCCGGTCCGAGTCGTCCATGGCGAGGATGCCCATCCGGCTCGCCTCGGCAAGCGGCACGCGCCGGACGGCGATCGTCACGTCCGCCCGCTTCCGGCGATGCGCCTGGATGAACGGCTGGTAATCCATCTTGTAGATGTGATCGCCGGCGAGGATGAGGATCGTGTCGGACGGGTCGTGCTCGATGACGTTGAGGTTCTGGAGCACCGCGTCCGCAGTCCCGCGATACCACTCCGCGACGCGGTCGCGGGCGATGTACGGCTGGAGGAGCTTCACGCCGCCGCGGTTGCGATCGAGATCCCAGGGCCGGCCGAGGCCGATGTGATCGTTCAGCGAACGCGGGTTGTACTGGGTCAGGACGACGACGTTGTCGATGTCCGAGTTGACGCAGTTCGAGAGGGTGAAGTCGATGATCCGGTACTTGCCACCGAACGGGACGGCGGGCTTGGCACGCACGGAGGAAAGGATCGAGAGGCGCTCACCTTCTCCGCCGGCCAGGATGACCGCCATCGTCCGCTTCACCGGCTCGCCCCTGCTCGTCGAGAATCGCCGTCACATCGATGCTAGCACGGGAGGGAGCGGCCGCCCGAAGCGTCGGGCGGCCGTCGTCGAGCGGCTAGAGGAAGAGGCGCGGGTTCGCGAAGATCCCGTTGAAGCGGACGGCCCAGTGGAGGTGTGCGCCGGTGGAGTGGCCGGTGTTGCCCTCGAACCCGATGACCTGGCCCTGGTAGACCCACTGCCCGGTCCGAACGGGATAGCGCGGCTGCATGTGGGCGTACCAGGTCTGCAGGTTCCCGGCGTGGGCGATGATCACGATCCACGCCGGATCGGAGCCGTCGGCCCAGTTCCAACCGACGTACGCGACGCGGCCCTGGCCGGACGCGTGGACGGCGGCGCCGTACCCCGCGACGATGTCGATCCCCTGGTGGAAGTGCGGGCAGCCGCCGAGCGGCGGCTCGTACGGGACACCGGTGCAGCCGTAGTTCTGCGTCGTGACGCCGCCCATCGGCCATGACAGGGTTCCGTTGTACGAGGACGGGATTCGCCCGTGGCTCGCCTGGGCGCGGACCATTGCGTCGATCCGGCGACCCAGCGCGCGCTGCGCCGCTGCGGCACCCGCGATCGACTTCTTGAGCTTCGACTTCGTGCTCGCGGCTCGGGCGTAGGCGGCGCGCTGGGCGTCCATCGCCCGGCGGGTTCGGACCTCGAGCGCCTTGAGCGCGGCCTGCGCACGCTGGAGCTGGCCGAGGGAGCCGTCGAGCTCCTTCTTCTTCGCGGACGTTGTCTTCCGCATGTCGTCCGTGGCGGCACGTGTCTCGACGACGGTCTGGTGGATCGAGGCAAGCGTCGTCTGGTCGCCCATGATCTGCTCGGCGAGCGCCTTGTCCTGCTCGCTGACATCGATGTAGTAGCTGACCTGGGTGAGCACGTCGGTGAATGACGCGCCGGACAGGAATGTCTCGAGGAGCGACGTCTGGTCCGTGTCGTACGCCGAGCGAAGTCGCTCCGCCAGGAGGGCGCGCCGCTCGTCGAGGTCCTGGCGCTTGGCGGCTTCGCGGTTCTCGACGTCAAGGAGCTGGCCGTCGAGCTGCTTCAGCTGATCGACGAGGGCCTGGTACTTCGACTTCACGACGTTGATGCGGCCGACCATCGTGGCGACCTGCTTGCGCACGTCGTTCAGATCGGCGTTGACGCTCGCGAGCGCCCTTGACGTCTGCGCGATCTGCTGCGCGACCTGACCCTGGAGCGCGGACAGCTCGGCGACCTTGTGCTGCTGCGCCGCAATGAGCTTCTCGAGCGCCTGCTGCTTCGCGATCGCGTCGCTCAGCTCGCTGCCGTTGACCTGCGGGACGGGTGTCGCGACGCCACCGCCGAGAAGCGGGACGACGACGAGGAGCAGGAGGCCGAGGCGGCGGACGCCGCGTGGGCTGCGGCGGCGCGCCGTGGCCGGGGTCGAGGCGGTGGGTCCGAAGGCCGTGGGGGTCGTGAAGGGGCGCATCAGCGGGACGTCGTCATCGTGCGAGCTTCTCCGTGGCTGCGGCGCCGGGCGACGACCCGGCGGGGTACGGCTACGGCAAGCCCGCTGCGGACGCACGGTCCGGACACGGGCGGATGCTCCCGGGACGAGACGCACTCGACCCACACCATTTCAGCCGTCGTCCGAAACTACCCGCCTCATCTCCACACACCCACCCCCCGAACGTACCAGAGCCCACTAACCCGATCCGGTCTGTTTATCGCAACGACGCGACAAGAGGGATCTGGATCGGCTGTGGTCGGTGCACGCGGGCACGACCGAGCGCGGCCTGCGGTGCGCGCCGGTGCAAGGTTTCGTGGCCGCGGCCGGGGTCACCTCGCGGTGCCGCGGGCGGCTGCCTCGGCTAGGGCCGGAACAGGACCGCGTAGAACGCGCCGAGGATGAGGAACGGCCCGAACGGAACGTAGCTGCGGCGGCCGACTCGCCGGGCGGCAAGCAACGTGACGAGGACGACGCCGGCGACGACCAGCCCGAACAGCAGCCCGGTGAACGCGCGGATCAGCCCCGTCATGAGGCCGATCCCGGCGAGCAGCTTCACGTCACCGAGCCCGAACGCGCCGGACCCGAACGGCAGGGACGGCAGGTACAGCGCGAGCGGGATGACGGTCGCGGCGATCAGCGCCCCGACCGTCCCGCCACCGACCAGCGGGTTGTGGCCGGTCAGCGTGTAGACGAGCGCGATCGGGATCACCGGCAGCGTCAGGATGTCGGGCAGGAGCCGCTGGTCGAGGTCCGTGGCGAGGCCCACGATCAGCGACGCGAACCAGGCCGTGAACAGCGCGAGGGCGACCGAATCGGACGCGAACCGTTGCGGTAGCAGGCCCAGCGCGACAGCGCCGAGCACCGCGGTGACTGCCGTTCGCCACCCGACGGGCCGACCCGCGGCCGGCTCCCCGATCCGATCGGGATCGTGCTCGGGCCACCGAGTCGAAAGCCGGTCGGCGACGAGACCCAGGACGAGTCCACCGACCGCGAACGCGATCGTCAGGAGTGACGGCACGCGCGGAGTCTACGAGGCGCGCCGCGGCGCCGACGGCCGGCGGCGCATCGCGAAGCCTCGCGGCACGCGCTGCCCGTGCTGCCCCTACCGCGCCCCCGCGAGCGCGAGCTCGACGAGGGTCGCGTGCGACACGCCCGTCGCGCCGCGCGGCGCGTACGGCGTGGCCTTTCGGAAGTAGGCCGTGCCCGCGATGTCGAGATGGACCCACGGCTTCGTCACGAACTCGCGCAGGAACAGGCCGCTCTTGATCAGCGAGCCCTCCGCGGACCCCGAGTTCTGCAGGTCGCCGTACCAGCTCTCCATCTCCGGGACGTAGTCGTCGATGAGCGGGATCTGCCAGTAGCGCTCCCCCGCGCGCTCGGCCGCGCCGATCACCGTGTCGTAGAAGTCCTGCGGCTGCCCGAACGCGCCGGTGATGAGATGCCCGAACGCGCGCGAAACCGCGCCGGTAAGCGTCGCGACGTCGACGAGGTGCGTCGCCCCGAGCCGCTCGGCATAGGTCATCGCGTCACCGAGGATCAGCCGGCCTTCCGCATCGGTGTTCGTGATGTCGACCATCTTGCCGTTGAGGGCCTTGACGACGTCGCCGGGGCGAGTCGAATGCGGGCCGGGCATGTTCTCGACGGCGGGCGCGACAGCAAGGAGCGGCGTGCCAGGGGCGAGTCGCGCAACCGTGGCGATGGCCGAGATGACGGTGCACGCACCGGTCTTGTCCATCTTCATCTCTTCCATTCGGTCCGCCGGCTTGATCGAGATGCCGCCCGAATCGAAGCAGACGCCCTTGCCGACGATCGCGAGATGTCGGTCGAGCGCGTCGCGCTCGCCTTCGGCGCCCGAGCGCATGACGATCATCCGCGGCGGGTTGTCGCTGCCGCGGCCGACCGCCATGAACATGCCCATCCCGAGCTCGGTCGCGCGATCCGGCCCGATGACGTCGATCCAGAGCCCGTTCTTTCGGGCGATCGTGTACGCCTCGTCGGCGAGGACTTCGGGGCTGACATCGTTCGACGCCCGATTCGAGAGCGTCCGCGCGTCGTTCGCGCCTTCGGCCATGATCCGGCCGCGATCGGCCGCCGTCTGGAGGGCGGCCGTGTCGCCGTCGGGCGCGATGAGGATCAGCTCATCGAGCTGCGGCGGAGCGCTCTCGACGGACTCGCGGTAGATCGACTGCGGCTCGTACGTGCCCTGGACGACGCCGCGCGCGATGAGCTCCGCGACCGCGGCGGCGTCACCGCCGAGCGCGTGCGTCAGCGGCGCGATCCACACCGCGATTCGCTTGACGGTCCGGCCACCGAGCCGGCGAACGGCCGTCGCGCCGACGCGTACGACGGTCTCGCGGTCGAGCTTGTCGGCGTCGCCGGCACCGACCGCGACGACGCGCGCCGCGGGCAGCTCACCCGACGCCGCGAGCGCGGTCGAGTAGCGCTTGCCGGTCAGCTCACCGAATGTCGCGAGGGCGCGCAGCTCGCCGCCGCTCCGCCGGTCGAGCTCGTCGAGGAGTCCCTCGAACGCGGGATCTCCGACAACGGGCACGACGAGCACGTCC
>DASWSI010000142.1:0-4930 GCA_036402715.1 Candidatus Limnocylindrales bacterium | reverse complement strand
ACGGGTTCTACGGCGACGCCGCGGGCGACTACAGCGACAACGCGTGGCGGTTCGGGCTGCTCTGCCGAGCGGCGCTCGAGACGATTCGAACCGAGCCGAACGCGCCGGACGTGCTGAGCATCCACGACTGGCACGCGGCACCGGCGGTGATGTTCCGCGACCGGTGGCATGCGGACGACCCGGTTCTCGGCGGCATGGCCGTCGTCATCACCCTCCATAACCTCGCCTATCACGGCTGGGTCCCGCGGGAGCATGTCCGCGAGCTCGGTCTCGCGGCCGGCGATCCGATGCTCACCGAGGATGCGGGAATCGACCTCCTCCGGACCGGCATCGAACGCGCGGAGCTCGCGAACACGGTCAGTCCGGGCTACGCCGCAGAGGCGCTGACGCCGGAATACGGAATGGGCCTCGAGACAACGCTGCGGGCGAAGGGCGATCGTTTCCTCGGCATCCTCAACGGGCTCGACACGGCGCTCTGGGATCCGGCCACGGACGCGGAGCTGGCCGCGCCGTATTCGCGCACGGATCTCGCCGGCAAGTCGGTGTGCCGGCGCGAGCTCCTCACCGAGGTCGGCCTCGATCCCGAGGACCAGTCACCGGTTCTCGGCATGATCGGGCGGCTCGACCCGCAGAAGGGCTTCGACCTCCTGGCGGGCGCAGCTCCGGAGCTCATCGAGCGCGCGCGGCTCGTCGTCCTCGGGACGGGCAATGCGAGCCTCGTCGCGCCGCTGGCGAAGCTGGCGTCTGCGCGACCCGGACGGATTGCGCTGCTCGAGCGGTTCGACCGCGGGCTCGCGCGGCGGATCTACGCGGGCATCGACATGTTCGTCATGCCCTCGCGGTTCGAGCCTTGCGGCCAGGGCCAGATGATCGCGCTCCGCTACGGATCGCCACCGATCGTCCGCTGGACCGGCGGGCTGCGCGACACGGTCGTCGACGAGACGTCGCGACCCCGGCGCGGGACCGGCTTCGGGTTCGGGGCCGCGACTCCGGCAGCCCTCCTCGCGGCCTGCACCGACGCGATCGGGTTGTTCGAATCCGGCGGGACGAGGTGGCGGTCCCTCGTCGATCGCGGGATGGCGGTCGACTTCGACTGGACGACGGGATCCGCACCCCGGTACGTCGATGCCTACCGTCGCGCAATCGAGATCCGGAGGACGCGGCGCGCAAGCGCGGCGGCGGCTGGGCCGGACTGATCGCCGGACGCGTCGCCGGCGCCTCCCGCCGACCGGGGGTCAGGCCGTCGATCGCCTGCGCGGTAGACTCACGGGCCCCAGCACCGTCGATCGGAGAGAGCCCGCATGGCCAACCAGTTCGTGGTCCAGCTGCACAACGAGCCGGGCGCGATGGCGACGCTCGCCGAAGCGCTTGCGGCACGCGGCGTCGACCTGCGAGCGATCGGTGGCGGTGGCATCGGCGGTGCCGGCCACGTGATCATGACGACAGCCGATGACGACGCGACGCGGGGCGTCCTCGAGGCGGGCGGCTACACGTTCATCGAAGGCGAGTCGATCCTCGCCGAGGTCGACGACAAGCCGGGCGGCATGGCGCGGATCGCGCGGGCGCTCGCAGACGCGGGCGTGAACATCTACGGCCACCTGTTCCTGGGGCGCTGGGGCGATCGCGCGATGTTCGCGTTCGTCGTTGACGATCCCGCGAAGGCGCGCCCGATCCTCGAACGCAAGGGCTGACGCGCGACGAGGGGCCGCGCTACCTGGCGGAGCGGGCGAGCTCCGGTGCCGGCCGAACGGGAGCCGTTGCGTTGATCAGGCTTTCGAAGTCCGCGGCCCGCGAGTCGTCGAATGCAGCGGCGTCCGGGTCGTAGTAGCCACCGGCGTAACGGACGCGGTTCGCGTCGACCAGGGAGCGCTGCGGGACTGGCAGGATCGCCGGTGCGGCGGTGGGGGGCGTTGCGCGCTTCGTGCTCGTCATCGGCTCTCGTCTCCTCCCCGGGGACGCCGAGGATAGACAAACGCGCACCACGCGTCCAGCGCCGGACGTTGCAGATTTGTGATCGTTTGGAGCCGACGTGGCGCCCGGGCCGCGGCACGCGTCCGATCGCAGCGGGCGAGGGTCGGGCGCCCGGGAATCAGAAGGCCCGGCGATCGGTCACCGTTCGCACTGGCGAACGAGGACCGGACGCCGGGCCTCCGAGGCGTGCGCACGTGCGCACGCCGACGAGCTACTTCTTCGCGGCCGTCCGGCGAGCGGCGGGCCGACGAGCGACGCGCGTACGCGCGGCGGCCTTCGGGCGCGCCGTCGTCTTGCGAGCTGCCGGCTTGCGCGCGGCAGGCTTGCGGGCGACGGTCTTGCGGGCCGTCGTCTTGCGAGCGACTGGCTTGCGCGCGACGGTCTTGCGAGCGGTCGTCTTCCGAGCCGTCGCCTTCGGGCGAGCGGTCGTCTTGCGAGCCGTCGTCTTGCGAGCGACTGGCTTGCGCGCGACGGCCTTCTTCGCGACGGCCTTCCGGGCCGCGGGCTTCTTCGCGACGGCCTTCTTGGCAGCCGGCTTCGACGCCATCGCCTTGGTCGGGGCGGCCGTCATCGGGCTGGCCGCTGCTTTCGCAGCAACTGCCTTCGCGGGACGCGCCGCCGGTTTCTTGGCCGCAGCCTTCTTCGGCTTCGGGGTTGCCATGTAGTACCTCCGGCAATTCGATATGCACCGTGATGAGAACGGCGTGGCCGGGTATATCAGGCGATTTCCACAACCCCAATGGCTCTTAAGTACTAGTCACTGCACCAGCGACGCGACGTTGCGACGTCGAGGAGTTTCGCGGCGCGACGCGCATCGGCGCGCGCGGGACGCACTCGCGATGTCGTTGCGGTCGCACATCGGGCTCGTCGTGCGCGTCACCGCGATGGGCGTTCGCGATGCGATGGGACGGGAGTGCGACGCGAATCCGGAGGCGCATGTCGACCGCGCGACCGCGCGACCGGCGGCGATGCGGGGCGCCGCGAGCGCCGGTGCCGTCACCGACCCGGCGCGCCGGAAGCGGTGGGGATTGGTGCAATATCGTGCGTGAAATTGGTGTTCGCGGCGCCGCGTTGCGGGTCGGAGTGCGCCGTCGTGCTACGTTGTTCGGCACGCGTTGCCGCGTCACGAGCGGGAGTAGCTCAGTTGGCAGAGCGTCAGCCTTCCAAGCTGAATGTCGCGGGTTCGAACCCCGTCTCCCGCTCCACTTTTTCTGCGCCGATCGCGGACGGTTCGTCATCGCGGCCTCGGTTGCGAATCGTGTCGTCGCGGTCGCGAATCCGCTCGTGCCGGACGCGTCGACGAGTGGTACTACTTTCTGCGAAAGATTCCAGCGCGACGCGCCGCGAACTGCGGTCTTGCGGGGCTCACGGCGCAAAACTCACTCCGCGACGGACACGTCTCCGCCGTCTCGCCGCTGCGATTCGCGTGACGCGCAATCGCGCGTTCCGCTCCTGACGCGACGTCAGTCGCGCCCGTCGCGCTACTCCGCAGCGGGCGTTTCTGCTGCGCCGCGTGATGCGAGATATTCCGCGCGCAGCAACTCGGACACCTGACGCGCCGAAGCCCATTCGCCGGAGCCCATCTCGCACGCTGCCTGGATTCGCTGAGCGGCTTCCCACGCGAGTCGAAGCTCTTCGGCGGATGCCGAGCGGATCGCGTCGTCGTAGCTCGCACTCAACGCGCGCGCCCGATCTTCCAGCCCGGCCATGTTGTCGCCGGCCGTCGCGCGGCGCTCCGCCTCGAGCCACTCGCTCGCAACGGTTTCAATCGATTGCCGCTCTTCGATCACGCGTCTCCTCTTCCGTGTCCCGTCGCGGAACGCGGCGCCATCATCGCCGATTCGGCGGACTCCGGCGCGCGCGTTGCCGACAGGCAATGGCGCGCGGCGAAAACCTTTCGGAAGACGCGTGTCGAGGGGAAGCGCTTGCTGCGCCCACGCGTGCGCGCGAGCGCCCGTGTCGATTGTCAGCCGGCGTTACGAGTGTCGGCCCGAATTACGACCGGCCCGCGAAGTCCCCGGCTGCGGTCGTGATCGTGCGACTCGTTCGGCGCGGAGCCGGCGAGCCGCCGTCGCTCCACGTCGTCCAGGCGGACCAGCCATCACGCTCCGGCTGCCAGTCGTCGACGCCTTCGCTCTGCCAGACCCGATACCGCCGGCAATCGGCGCAGTCGCAGCCCCACGATCCCTGCGCGCTCGGCGCCGTTCCGTCGTTCATGTCGAGCCCCCGTTGAAAGCGCCGCCCCAAAAGTCTTTCCGCGACTCTCGCCCTCGGTGCCGGGCGATCGTCGTCGCAGCGAGCAGCGGCCAGCCTTCGGGGCTCCCGGACGGACGTTGCAACGGCGTTGCGGCGGGTGACGATGCGCGAGACGCCGGCGCCAGGAAAGGGCGGCCGAAACGGCGCCCTCACCTATCATCCGGCGATGTCCGCGGTGTCACGGCTGCCAACAACGCTCGGTCGCGCCGCGTCCGTCATGGTCGTCATCGCGGTCGCGGCGACCGTGGCGACCTTCGGCCTCCGGCTGGCTGGCGCGACGAGCGTCCCCGTCTTCGTCGTGGCGGCCATCGCGCTGGCCGGCCTCGCGGGCGTCGTCGGGTCCGGGACGGATCAGCTCGGACAGCGGCTCGGTCCCGGTGCGACGGGCGTGCTGCAGTCCGCACTCGGCAACCTGCCGGAGCTGTTCATCAGCCTGTTCGCCCTACGCTCCGGCCTTGTCGTCCTCGTCCAGACGGCGCTCATCGGGTCGATCCTCGCCAACTCGCTGCTCGTACTCGGCCTGGCGTTCCTCGCCGGTGGACTCCGCAACGGTGTCCAGACATTCGGCAAGGGACCGATCCGGATGATCGCGACACTGCTCGTGCTTGCGGTCGCGGCCATCGCCATCCCGACCGTGGCGACGGCGCCCGGTGGCCCGGACGCCGGCCATGCCCGTGACCTCTCGGTCGTCTGCGCCGTCGTG
>DASWSI010000141.1:0-4146 GCA_036402715.1 Candidatus Limnocylindrales bacterium | reverse complement strand
CCTCGCCCACGGCGTCGGTGTAGCGGCCAACGGCGCGATCGTTGATCACCGGCCCGAGCCAGTTTTCGCGCCTGGTCGGGTCGCCGATCGTGATGCCCTCCGTCTTCTGCACCAGCAGGCGTTGGAACTCATCGATGACCTGGCGATCCACGTAGACGCGGCTGTTGGCGGAGCATTTCTGGCCCGAGAACCCGAACGCGGACCGCATCACGCCCTCGGCCGCCTCATCCAGGTCGGCGTGGCGGCTGACGATGGCGGGGTTCTTGCCGCCCATCTCCACGATGACCGGCTTGGGGAACCGCCGCGCGAAGTTGCGGTAGAGGCCGAAGCCGACCTCGAACGAGCCGGTGAAGATGATCCCGTCGACGCCCTCGTTCTCCTGGAGCTCCGCCCCGACCGACTCGCCGGGCCCCGCGATCATGTTGAAGACGCCGGGCGGCAGGCCGGCATCGATGAAGCTCCGGGTAAGGAGTGCGCCCGACAGCGGCGCATCGGACGACGGCTTGTAGACGACGGTGTTGCCGGCCACGAGCGCGCCACCGGACGGTCCGCCGGAGAGCGCAAACGGGAAGTTGAATGGGCTGATGACGCCCCACACGCCGTATGGCTTCAGCACCGAGCGGGTGTGGACGGTCGCGTCGCCGAGGTTGCCCATGACGTCGTCGAAGCCGTGGTTCCGCTCGACCATGTCGCACGACCAGCGGATGAGGTCCGCGGTCTCCTCGACATCGCCGAGCGCCTCGAGCCGGTTCTTGCCGACCTCCATCGCGAGCAGCGCGGAGAACTCCATCTGGCGCTCGCTGATGATGTCGGCCGCCCGCCGAAGGAGCGCAACCCGCTCCTGCCACGGCCGCCGGCCCCACTCCCGGAATGCGCCGCGCGCGGCCACGACCGCGTCCTGGACGTCCTTGCGGGTGCCCTTCGCGAATGTCGCCATGACGGAGCCGTCGATCGGTGTGCGCTTCTCGAACGTCCCGTCACCGTCCCGCCACTGGCCCCCGACGTAGTTCTGGAAATGCGAGCCCAGGAGCGACCGGGCCTTCTCGAGGCCCGCGTCGAACTGGGCGTGGAGCTCCTCGTTGTCGTTGCGGAGCGTCGCGTAGGTGATCTTCAGGCGGGGCCTGGATTCGGTCGTCATCGGTTCCCTCGTGATCGGGATTCGGGCGTTGGCAGGCAGTCTAGCGCGGCAGTGCTGCGGGACCGCGGCGAGGCTCGGCTATGCTCGGGCGAAGCTTGGAGGCACGAACCGGATGGGACTGCTCGACGGCAGGAAGGCGCTGATCTTCGGCGTCGCGAACGACCACTCGATCGCCTGGGGGATCGCGCGGGCACTCCACGCGGAGGGCGCGACCGTCGGCTTCTCGTCCGTCGAGAGCCTCCTCGAGCGGCGCGTCCGGCCGCTCGCCGAGTCGCTCGGGGCGACGTTCATCGAGCCGTGCGACGTCCAGTCCGACGACCAGATCCGCGCCGTCATCGAGAAGTGGCGGGCGACGAACGGCGAGCTCGACATCCTCGTCCACGCCCTCGCGTTCGCCAAGCGAGAGGACCTCGAGGGCGCGTTCGTCGACACGTCCCGGGACGGGTTCGCGCTCGCGCTCGACGTGTCGGCGTACTCGCTCGTCGCCCTCGTCAGGGAGGCGCGCCCGATCCTCCACCGCGGCTCGACCGTCCTGACGCTGACCTACTACGGCGCCGAGAAGGTCGTCAGCAACTACAACGTCATGGGCGTCGCGAAAGCGGCGCTCGAGGCGAGCGTCCGGTACCTCGCCGCGGACCTCGGCCCGGACGGGATCCGGGTCAACGCGATCAGCGCGGGCCCGATCCGCACCCTCGCGGCGGCCGGCATCGCCGGGTTCAAGAAGATGTACGGCGCCTTCGCCGAGGTCGCGCCGCTTCGCGCGAACATCACGATCGAGGACGTCGGCCGAAGCGCCGTCTACCTCGCATCGGATCTCTCGAGCGCCGTGACCGGCGAGGTCATCTACGTCGACGGCGGGTTCAACGTCCTCGGAGTGCCGACAGGCGACGCCTGAGGTCGGGACGAGCCGGCTCGCGAAGTGCGCCTTCGCGGTCCGCCGGGTCAGACGCTTCCGGTGAAGTCCTTGACGTAGCGGGTCCGGGCCGGGGTCTCCTCTTCGACCTCCTCGGCGGGCTCCTCGATCTCCTCTTCCTCGGCCCGCTTGATCCACGCCGCGCGAGCGCGGTTGATGAGCAGCGTCTCCCAGCGCTCCTTGCACGGCTTGCCCGCCCGGGAGTAGCGGATGGTCGCGTCCGTGACGGGGATGAGGAGGTCCGGCCCCATGAGGAGGGAGTCGAGCTTGCCGAGCAGGACGTCGCCAAGCGCCGCGGGACTGACGTGAATGTCGCCGGTCACGACGTATCGCCCGAGCCCAAGCTGGACGTGGCGGACCTCCGTCCGACGCCGGCGGCCTTCGAACCCGCGGCGGCCGGTCGCGACGACGGCGAGGAACTCGCCGCACGGAACCATCACGGCGCCGCCCTCGAGCGGCCCGAGGTCGACGTCCTCGACAGACGCGTCCCGAATGACGACACGGGCAACCGAGTTGAGCATGTCGCTGAGGCGGTCGTCGGCGAGCGGGATCGTCCCGACGATCCGCGAGTCGGCCGTGAAGCCCACGAACGCGATGGCCATGCGTGGAGGGTCGCGGTGCGTCCGGGAACCGGCTAGGGCCCTATGGTCCCGGCCGGGTGTCATCCGCGGGTCACCCCTCGTCCACCGGCGTCGATCCGCGGGCGGGCACCCCGGCCTCGCCGGCTGGCGTCGCGTGGCCGACGAGCGTCAATCGGCGGCCCGAATCTCCCAGGCCATAAGACGGTTCGTCGCGGCAACGAATCCCAGGCCGATCGCGAGGCACAGGAGGACGACGCCGGCGACCGGCTCGAGCGCGCCATCGGTTCGGCCGTTGAGGTCCGCGAACCCGCCCGCGACCGCGAGCGTCGCCTCGCGGACGCTGAGGATTCTCGTCCCGGCGAGGATGCTCGCGAGGACGCCCTCCCAGACGAGCGTGTAGATGAGCCCCACGATCAGGGCCCGGCTCGTCACGACGCTGAGGGCCATGAACAACGCCGTGTACGCGAACGCCGCCAGCCCGCCGGCAACGCCGTAGCCCGCGGCCACGGCGACGTCTCCCCCGTCGCCGGCGGCCGCGAGCGCCGTGAGGAGCGTCGACCCCACCGTCAGCGCCGCGGTCAATGCGCCCGCGACGAGGAGCTTCGCGACGACGACCTGCCAGCGCGGCACCGGCTTCGCGAGGATGTACACCGCCGTGCCGTCCTCGAGCTCCGCGCCGAGCGCCGACGTCCCGAGGACGAGCGCGCTGAGCGGCAGCACGATCCGGACGACGAGCCCGTCGAGGATCTCCTGCACGTCGCCGCGGTCGCCCCCGACGCGTGCGAGCAGCGTCACGACGACCGGCAGCGCGGCGAGCAGCACGAGGAGGATCGTCCGCCGCCGCCCGAGCAGCGAGCGGAGCGTGAGGTCCGCGATCGTCGAGATGGCGCTCATCGACGGACCAGGTAGGCGAAGACGCTCTCGAGCGAGTCGTCCGTCGAGAGGACCTCGCGGAGCGACACGGACGCGTCCCGCGCCACGGCCGGGAGCAGCCGCGTGAACGCGCCGAAGTCCGAAGTCGACACGGTCAGCCGCCCGCCGGACAGGTCGATGCCGAACACGGCGTCCTGCTCGACGAGCCGCGCGGCAAGACGCCGATCGTCGGACGACCGAACGGTGAACGTGTGCGGCCGGTCCGTCATCAGCCGGCGGATCTCCCGGAAGTCGCCCGCCGCCGCGAGGCGGCCGGCATGGACGACGAGGACCGCGTCCGCGAGCCGCTCGACCTCCTCGAGGATGTGGGACGAGAACAGGATCGTTCGCCCGGCCGCGGCGAGGGACCGCAGCAGCGCGATCATGTGGAGCCGCTGCCGCGGGTCCATGCCGTTGAACGGCTCGTCCAGCAGAAGCACCTCGGGGTCGTGCACGAGCGCGGCCGCGACCCGGGTGCGCTGCCGCATGCCCTTGGAGTACGTGCCGATCCGGCGATCCTGCGCATCGGTCATCTCGACCAACGCGAGCGCGTTGGCGGCGGCGGCCCGGGGATCCGGCAGCTTGTGCATCTTGGCGCTGGC